>JADZCV010000044.1 GCA_020851375.1 Nitrospirota bacterium
CGGGTTCAAATCCCGTCGCCCGCTCCAGACTGCATTCTGGTTTATTTATTAATTACCTGCGGAAAATGGTCTGCTGGTATCTCCCTTACATCAAACAGACCCGGAAGTTTGTCATCATCAAGGAGTATCATCTTTACCTTTCCCTGCCAGGCCTTTTTAAAGGCCATATGCTCCTCTTTGTTTGCCTGTCCGGTCAAAACCAGCGGAATCAACTCCCCCATACCCGGGTCTTCAGGCACCACATCCGGATTGTAAGTAACTGACACCGTTTTCCCGGTATCTGTCCTTTGAAAAATAAACGTATTATATTCAAAATGGTCTTCATCAAACACCAGGAGATTTCTCCTCCTGAACCTCCGTCCTAATCCTGCAAAACCGGTTACCGGCGCTGCACCAGTAATCAGCGATATGACCTGCGACATGGGGCCGTAAGCGAGGTCTGTAGCCTTACCCTTTACAGCTACCCTGATCTCCCCCCTTACAGGTATCTCCGGCCCATACAGCGCTGACAATGCCTTTGCCGTTATTTTATAAGCGCCTGATACAGCAGGACATGAGTGTCCTGCAAGCTTGACAGCATCAGGATACTTGAATACAAAAAGCTCCCCCTCCTCCATAGAACCGAGTATGTAAGCAAGAGGGTCCCTGAGCCTTATTGTCTCTGCAACATCAAAAAAATCCTGCTCCCATTTACTTTGACCTTCTGACATGACCGGATTATAACATTTTTCAGCGATTAGCAAAAGCTACAATAATTCGAGGGTCTTTATTAATGCCTCAGCCTTGTAAAGTGTCTCATTATATTCCCTGACCGGGTCTGAATCCGCAACTATACCTGCACCAACCTGAACATGCGCCCATCCATCCCTGATCACAAATGTTCTTATAATAATATTAAAGTCCATGTCACCTGTGTTGCTTATATAGCCAAGAGAACCCGTATACGGACCCCGTGCGGTAGGCTCAAGCTCATCAATTATCTCCATGCATCGTATCTTGGGTACACCTGTTATGGTCCCACCCGGGAAAACAGCGCCAATGAGGTCAAATACATCCCTGTCATCCCTCATCTCGCCGGTAACATTGGACACTATGTGCATAACATGTGAATACGGCTCCAGGACCATAAACTCATCAGCGCATACGGAACCAAACCTGCAAACCCTCCCTATGTCATTCCTTACAAGGTCTACAAGCATTATATGTTCAGCCCGCTCTTTTTCATCAGAAAGGAGCTCCTTCTGAAGGATCCCATTTATTAATGTATCATCACCACGCGGCCTTGTACCTGCTATAGGCCTTGTTTCTACAATCCCGTCCTGCAATCTCACAAGCCTTTCAGGAGAAGATCCAACAAGCTGGAAATCACCGGCATCAAAAAATGCAGAGAATGGTGAAGGATTTACTTCCCTGAGCACCCTGTACAGGCTCAATGGATCAATACCCCTTATATGGGCCGACAATCTTTGTGAGAGATTTGCCTGAAATATATCACCTGCAGATATGTACTCCTTGCACCTCTTAACCATGTCTATATATTCTTTTTTTGTAAGGTTGGACATTACCCTCTTTGAGAAAATCTCCGGGCCGGCTTTTAGCAGCCTGTTTCCCTGTGAAATCTTCCTTTCTACATCACGGATCCTGTCTCTGCACAACCGCTCATCCTGACCGTTCCCTCCTGCAGTTCCCACTATCCAGCCCTTTCTCAGAACATTATCAAAGGCCACAACAAGGTCTGTACCCAAAAGGACAACATCCGGAATCAGCAGGTCATCAACTGCATTGTGCGGCAGGTTCTCAAAAAGATGGGCGAAACCATATCCAAAACAACAGACTATACCACCTGTAAAAGGAGGAAGGCCGTCAGTCTTCTCTACCCTTCCGGCTGTCAACAACTCTCTTAATAGCCGCTCAGAAACATCATGGTCGCCGGCGTTTCCGGCAATAATTATTTTTGGATCAACACCGATAAAGGAGTAGCGGGAAGTTTTTGGGCTGCCAGCATGACTCTCTAAAAGAAAAGATGGTCCATCTCCCCTTAAACGGATAAAACAATCAAATGGGTCAATCCAGGGTATTTCGTTGTAAAGAGTGTACATTTTGGACAATTATATCAGAAAGAACTATATAGTCGTAGTGGAGATTCGTCATGAATCCTGTAAAGGACCATACTAACAATCACTCCTCTGATGAACTCGAAAAAAAAGCCGTAGTAAAGATGGCATCTGATGTCCTTCTGTCTCTCTCCAAGGCCCTCAAGGCGCTTAAACTCTATCCTGACAATAGTCCTGTAAGGCATAAGTTCATTTCTGACCTGACAGGGAAATTCACCAAATTTCTTGAAGAATACGGGGACCTGACTTTAGCAGTCAGACAGTATGACCTGCTGTACCAGGGTGAGGTCGTGTATAACAATCCGGTTAAAGAAGACAGCATCGCGTTCAAATTCTTTGGTGACGGGATACAGGAGGTGGCCTTTTCAGATAACATTGACGAGCAGGAGCTCCTTGATTTCATCAATGTAATTCAGGGCAACGGAGACCATGCAGACGGTGATGATGACATTGTTACATTGATGTGGCAAAAAGAATTTAAGAATATCCGTTACGTTGTTATCGAAGACAGCGGAGATGCTGCTGACGGAAGACCGGAAGGAAAATCTTCAGATGCTGAATCAGTGACGATTAAAAGCGCAGACGCACTCAGGAATGCACACAAGTCGGAGAGCGTACACGATCAGACACTGGCAGCGGATGGCAGCAGCGCACCAGGCATCGAACGCGAGATTGAAGAGATTTATGGCAAGCCTTTTGATGAAATATTCGTGCTCTCTCCTGATGAGATAAATTCGATCAAACAGGAGATGGAGAGGGAGGCTAAAAGTGATCTTATACTGGAAATGCTCGACATCCTTTTTCACATCCTTGAAATTGAAGAAGATGCCGTAAGTTATGCAGAGATAATGAGTTACGTAGAAAAGTCCGTTAAGATGATGACGCTTTGCGGTGACTATAAACACGCACTCGGGTCATTGAACAGGATCACGGCCATATCCGAAACAGAAAAAGATAACAGACCGGCACATGCTGAGACAGCACGGGCAACCCTGTATTCCCTTGGTGATGAAGCATTCCTTCAGCAGCTTACCGAATCACTGAATGCAAGCAAAACTGAAAATGTGGACGAACTTTATAATATACTTACGATGCTGGACAACAAGGCAATTTCGCCTATGACCACTATGCTGTCAACTCTCGAAAATATAAAGGCCCGCCGGGTCGTCTGCGATGCGCTTGCCGTAATTGCAAAGGATAACCTTGAATCAGTGCTGAAGAAACTTCAGGATGGCAACTGGTACACTGTCAGAAACATAGTTTATGTCCTTGGAAGAATAGGAGACGCAAAGGTATTAAACCATCTGAAGAGGATCAAGGACCATAAGGAACCAAGGGTCCGGAAGGAAATAGTCCATACGCTGTCTGAAATAAAAAGCGACGAAGCAAAAAACATGCTTGCATCATATCTTAATGACAGCGACAACACCGTCCGCATTGCAGCATTAAAAAGAATCTGCTCCATGGAACACAGGAGGGCATTGCCGGGCATCCTGCAGATAATATCGTCTGAGGAGTTTGACGGTAAGGAGAGTTACGAGAAGAAGGAACTGTTTGAGGCGATTGCCACACTCGGGACTCAGGATCAACTGCCATTTCTAAAAGAGTTGTTGATGAAGAAGTCCTGGTTGTTCGGCAAGTCAAAGGCTGATGAGATGAGGCTACTTTCAGTTCAGGCTCTCACAAAAATGAAAGTCCCAGGCGCAATGGAGATTATAAGAGAGGGTGCATCATCATCTGACAAGGTAATAAGAAAGATATGTGAAGATACTCTGAGAAGCACTGTGAAGGGGGAGGTATGACAGACAGGATATTCGAAGAAAAAAGGGGTTCTGTCGGAAAAGACTTTACAAATAATCTCTATAAGCTCATGAGGACCGCCCAGATTCACGACTCAAGAAATGTTGCAACCATTGCCGCCCTGGATAAGGCAGCAGAGTCTGTAAAAACACTTTTAGACAGCGGCGGCCCATTTCCTCTCAGGCTTTTTCAGGAACATCTCTTTATAGATGACGTAAAGATACGGGTGGATATTGAAAATTTCCTTGCCTGTACATCCCTCATAAATGAGATGAAGAGGCGCGGAATAGGATCAATAGTATTTTTGAGTCAACCCTCGGCAAGTGAGATTGCAGGGTTTGTGTACGCGTTCAATAATGCAGACCTGAAATCTGGTGATCCGTTTCAGGAGCTTGAAGCCAGACTGTCATCTCAGGGCATAACCAACATTTCATTGCACAGACCGTCAGAAATCAATGACACTCCAATTCACGTGATTCAGGATTCCAAAGAGATGGCAACGCACCTGTACTTTAAAACACTCACTGCTGTTTCTGACGTCATGGATAGTGCAAAACTCAAGAATGCCGTAGGGATAAAGAAGGCAAAAAGGCTTGTTCATTCAATGGTAGATTTGATGGTCAAGGAGGAATCCACCCTGCTCGGTCTGACCACGCTAAGGTCCTATGACGAATATACATATAATCACTCAGTAAACGTCTCCATCTTGTCTATTGCAATAGGACAAAGGCTCGGCTATAGCAGGAAGGAGATGAGTGACCTTGGCATGGCAACACTTTTTCATGATATTGGCAAGATTGACCTGCCGATTGATTTATTGAACAAACCTTCAGAATTTACACCTGAAGAGTGGAAGATTATGAGGACTCACCCTGTTAACGGAGTGAAAACTCTCCTCAGGTTGAAGGGCCTTCAGGAGCAGGCAATCCGGATGATTCTTGCAAGTTTTGAACATCACCTGAATTACAATCTTTCAGGCTACCCGAAACTTGCAACCGCAAGGCGGGTAAGTCTCTTCGGAAGGATAACCACTATCTGCGACTGCTACGATGCCCTGACCTCAGCAAGGGTCTATAACCGGTCGCCGCTCGTCCCGGACAAGGCCCTGTCGTTTATGATGAAAAAAAGTGATACTGCATTTGACCCCCTCTTATTAAAGATATTTGTCAATGTAGTCGGCATATATCCGGTCGGCACAATTGTACTTCTGAATACTGATGAGATGGCAGTAGTAGTCAGAGCCAATGCAAATCCTTCAAATATCCACAAACCCTGCATTAAACTGATAACTGACCCTCATGGAAATGAAATAGACGGTGAAACCATTGATTTGTCCTGGGAATCAAAGATGGCCATAATCCAATCCATTGACCACAGGAAGTATGGCATAGATGTAAGCAAATACTTCGTCAATTAAAAAATCTAAATGAATGGAATTTTAAACTTGACAAATGAAGAAAAGTTCAAGTATTATATTTATTAGTAATGATTACTATTATTACGAGGAGAATAATTGATATTACCAGATAAAATTGATTTCAGGATTAACACTATTGGCCAACTCTGTCCAATGCCAATCATTCTGACATCAAAAAAAATTAAAGAGATGTCTCCGGGTGATGTCCTTGAAGTAATTTCAGATGATGCAGGAATAAAAAAAGATATGCCTGCCTGGTGTAACACAACCAGGAATGAGTACATAGGCCTTGTGGAGGAAAACATGGTATACAAGGTCTATGTGAGGAAGAAAAAGGACTGATGCAACGCCATTCCAAACAGAGGAAACTCATATTGGAGGTACTCAAACAAAACAACGGTCATCCAACTGCTGACTGGGTATACAGAGAAGTCAAACGGGAGATACCCAGCATAAGTCTTGGAACAGTATATAGAAACCTCAAACTTTTGCAGGAACACGGGGATGTTACAGAAATTTCATGTGATGGCAATGAGGGGCGCTTTGACGGAAACCCTCATCTTCATTATCACATCACCTGCCAGAGTTGCGGAAAGATCGTAGATGTAGATAACATTGTACTTAAAGATATGGAGGAAAAGGTGGCGGATGCAACCGGATTTAAGATCACTAATCATTGTGTCGGCTTTGCAGGCATATGCCGCGAATGCCAGCATGACACAAATTAACAAGGAGGGTACAAAATGTCACACGAGGCAAAAAAGTTTGAGTTGAAGGGACTGGAAGGACTGTCTGACAGCCAGATTTCTCAGCACAGAGATATTCTTTATGTTGGTTATGTAAACAAGCTAAATGAGATCGAAGACAAGCTCAAAACTTCGGACCGTACAAAGGCCAATCAGATTTACAGCGAATACCGGGGCCTTAAGGCAGATGAGACATTTGCATTAAACGGTGTAATCCTTCATGAGTTGTATTTTGAGAACATGGGGGGACGCGGGGGAAATCCAACGGGTCAGATCTCAGATCTCATCAAGAGGGATTTTGGATCGGTTGAAAAATGGACAGAGGATTTCAAGGCCTGTGGAATGGCTGTACGCGGATGGGTAGTGCTTGCTTACAATCTCTGGGACGGCAAACTCCATAATTATGGCGCTGATGCGCATCACTTCAACTTTCCTGCAATGGCCTGGCCACTATTGGTCATGGATGTGTACGAGCATGCCTACACAATTGACTATGGAGTTAAGAGACCGCCTTATATTGACGTATTTATGAAAAATATCAACTGGGATGTTGCAAACAAAAGGCTCGACAGGATATCAAAACTGTTTTAAAACGACCTATCCCTTTCCCTCTTCCGTTTGAGGAGAGGGAAAGGACAGGGATCTTCTTTTTCTCTATCCAAGTGCGCTTATCCTTGCTGCCAGCTGCTCAGCAAGGTTTATGAATATCCTGCTTTGAGGAGACGCTGCATCCTCTGCAGAAACGGGTCTTCCTGCATCTCCGCCCTCACGTATTTTAAGGTCTATGGGAACCTCGCCCAGGAACGGCACACCAAGCTTCTTTGATGCAGCCTCCCCGCCTCCATGGCTGAATATTTCCGAACGCCCGCCACAGTGAGGACAGGAGAAGAAACTCATATTCTCTATCACACCCAGAATAGGCACATTAAGCTTTCTGAACATAGATATGCCACGCACCACATCAAGAAGCGCAACATCCTGCGGAGTAGTCACAATTACCGCACCTGTTAGAGGCACCTTTTGTGACAGGGTAAGCTGGACATCACCTGTGCCCGGCGGCAGATCCATAATAAGGTAGTCAAGCTCACCCCATTCTACATCTGTAAGAAGCTGTTCAACAGCCTTCATAACCATTGGCCCGCGCCAAATAAGCGGGGTATCCTCCGGGATCATAAATCCTATTGACATGAGACTCACACCGTATTTTACAATAGGAATAAGTTTCTCCCCCCTGATCTCAGGCTTTTCTGTGATACCCATCATAATAGGGATGCTTGGTCCATAAATATCCGTGTCCAGCAGTCCGACCTTTGCACCGGTCTTCGCCAGGGCTACAGCAAGACTCACACTCACAGTAGACTTTCCTACTCCGCCCTTCCCGCTCGCAACAGCAACAATGTTCTTTACACAGGGAAGTATCTCCTCATTGCCTGGAATCCTGTGTGCAGAAACACTGGACGTCACCTCCACACTTACGGAAGTAACCCCGTTTATCTGCCTGACTGCCTCTTCAGCAGCTGACTTTAACTGTCCCTTGACAGGACAGGCAGGTGTAGTCAGCTCCAGATCAAAGGAAACAGCCCCACCCTCTATCTTCAGTTTTTTTATAAAGCCCAGAGAAACCACATCTTTTTTGAGGTCAGGGTCCTCTACACTCCTCAAGGCGTCAAACACTTGTGCTTCAGTAACCAACATAGTCCCCTCCTTAGTCTTTCAGTTACATATCTATATAATCATATTACTGCAGGAGAGGTCAATTAAATATGACGGAGGTCATATCAGAAGGGTACCTTTAGTCCAAGACCTATATAATTCCTGTCAATCATGTAGTAAGGAATCACACGGTCATCTCCTGTGTAGACGCGGAGGGCATTTAAGGATGTATGGACAAGGGCAGCCATAAATATCTTGCTTCTGTCAATGCCTGTAGTGTCTGAGATGCCAATAGGGTCAAACTTGCCATTCTTGTATGGGGCTACATAATAGGCATAAGCTGTATACCATAGAAAATCCGTCATGCTGAAGAGCATCAGCGCACGATTGTATGTTGTGTTGTTTTCCCGGTACTGACTTAGTGCGAGTTCAAAGGTGCAGTTGGATGCCACTTCTCCTGCAAGGTGATAACCCGGTTTCGCCTTATTATCAATCTTTGTAACTGTACTCAGTCCAAGGAAGAAGCTGTTTTTGTCTCTGGTAAAGAAATTCAGGTTGTTGCCTTCTGCCCCAGCCTGATTCGCTATTAAATAGTGTCCTGTTTCATGAATACTGAGATTTGTCAGAAATGCCAGTCCAATTAAAGAAATGTCTTTAAGACCGGCCGCTGATGCCTTTGGTAAGGATATTGATGATATTAAGGTTATAAATATGATCAATAATATTGATGATGTAATTTTTCTGCACTTCACTGGCCTGCCTGTGCCTTAATTGATGAATTTCAAACTGAATATCGGCAGGTGTTTACAACTACTTAATGAGCCATGCAGCAATTAAATAAGGCCTTAATGTTTTACTCTCTGACTCCGAATAAACCTCAGCGCCTGAAAGCTGACGAACAAAATATTACAATCAACAGGAAACCACATATGAAAATTAATGAGATTGAAAATCATGCATCGCATCATCTCAATAAAGGCCCACTGAGCGGAAAAGGGAAGAAAAAAAAGGATTACTCTTTAAGCCTGCATGTTAACGGACAAGCAGGGCACGTATCAGTTAAGGTTATAGACAATAAGTCAAAAGAAACTATCAGTGAACCCTCATCGCAGGAGCTGCGGGAAATTCACGATCAGATATACGATATGGCAGGAAGATTATACGACAAAAAAGTGTTAAAATAGCCGGGCTTATCCCGATTTACTCTTTTTGAGAAATTCTGCCAGTGCAACTGCATTGTTGTATTTCATGTCCCTTGCGCTGAATAAAAGTGTTATAACACCTTTTTTTGCCTCCTTCATAAGGAGCCGGCATTTATCCGTCTGAGACTCAAGCTCAATGAAGTAGCGGCGCCGGAACTCATCCCATTTATCAGGGTCGTGATTAAACCAGCGGCGAAGGGAATCACTGGGAGCCAGATCTTTAAACCAGCCGTCTAATTTGAGTGAATCCTTGCTGACGCCGCGCGGCCAGAGCCTGTCCACGAGGTATCTGCAACCATCATCAGGCTCTGTACTGTCATAGACACGTTTCAGTTTAATCATACTTCCATCACACTCTGATGCCTTCAATCAATTCTATAAAGTTCTCCCTGAACCTGTCATCGTCATCCCTGTGTCTTGCTCTGGGTCCCTTAACACGTCCGCCACCCCGCCTCTGTCTCGCTGATTGATGCCTCTTTTCGAGAAGTGAATCAATGGTGCGCTCTGTATAAACCCTGCCTGACGGGGAGATGGCATGAACACCGTTTCCAAGCACCAGGGAAGCCAACCCGTAGTCAGAAGTAACTACTATATCGCCTGATGAAGCCCTGTTAATTATCGCAATGTCAACTGCCTGAAATGAAGAATCAACCCGCAGGACCGACATTCCTTCACGCTCATTAATATTATGGGCCATGCTGACAACCATAGTAACCCTTACACCACGCCGAAGGGCCTCTTCATGTATTATATCCCTTACAGGACATGCATCTGCATCTACATAAATCTGCATGGCAATTATTTACGGATATAATCCCCTCGCCACGTGGGCATCAGCCAGTCTCCTGATCGAAATTGCCATGGCAGCCATCCTCATATCCACTTTCTCGGAGAGAGAAAATCCAAGCACCCTGTTAAATGCAGTAACAATAAAGTCATGAAGCTTCTCATTTATTTCCTTCTCCTTCCAGAAATATTTCTGCAAATTCTGAACCCATTCAAAATACGAGACAATAACCCCGCCGGAATTTGCAAGTATATCAGGGACAACGAATATTCCTCTTTCCCTCAAAACCGCATCCCCCTCTTTGGTTGTAGGGTTATTTGCCCCTTCGACAACCATTCTGCATCTTAATTTATGGGCATTATCTCCCCGGATCTGCCCTGACAGCGCAGCAGGAATTACTACAGTGCACTCAGTCTCCAGCAACTCCTCATTTGAAATAATCTCTCCCTCAGGATAGCCCTGAAGTGTGCGCCTTGAATTCTTATGGTCAGTGACATTGCCTATATCCAAGCCGTTTTTGTTGTAGATGCCGCATGTGGAATCACTCACTGCCACAACCTTTATTCCCAATTCAGTCAGGAAGCGGGCAGCAAATGCGCCGACATTGCCAAAACCCTGGACGACAGCCGTTGCCCCCTCACAGTTAATTCCAAGGAGTTTCATGGACTCAATAACTACAGATACAACACCCCTGCCTGTAGCCTCCTCCCTTCCGAGAGAACCGCCTATACAGATCGGCTTGCCTGTTACAACACCAGGCGCCGCATATCCCCTTTGATGACTGTACGTATCCATCATCCATGCCATGACATGCTCATTAGTTCCAACATCAGGAGCCGGAATATCATTATCAGGACCTATTATTGGAAATATCTCTGCAGTGTAGCGTCTTGTAAGCCGCTGCAGCTCCTGCTTTGATAAACTCCTGGGGTTGCACCTTATGCCTCCCTTGGCGCCGCCATAAGGCAGGCCTGTCAGTGAACACTTCCAGGTCATGTTCATTGCAAGCGATGCCACCTCGCCGAGGTTTACTTCCGGATGGTATCTGACCCCGCCTTTTGTAGGACCAAGAATGGAATCATGCTGAACCCTGAACCCCTGAAAGATATGCACTTCTCCATTGTCCATCCTGATGGGCATTGTCACGCAAAGCGCCCTCTGCGGCAGTCTAAGCCTATTCCATATATTAGGGTCGAGGCGAAACCACTCTGCAGCAGCATCAAACCGGGCCAGGACATCCCTGTATGATGATGAATCGAATTCTGATGGAATTTCAGTCATATTACAATCCTCAACTAATCTCCATCCCATCATACGCCAGTTCTATGCCCGGCGGAAGATCACTATTCACTTTACTGTGATCAAACGTATGGGACAGGTGTGTTAGAAACGCACGCTCCGGCTTCAGCTCCCTTATGACTTCAATGGCCTGATCAAGACCATAGTGTTTTGCATGCGGTTGATACCTTGTTGCATCGAGAATAAGTATTTTAGTCCCCTTAAGCTGCTCTTTCGTATCTTCAGGCATACCATTGCAGTCAGTAAGATACGAGACATCATTTATCCGGTACCCCAAAATGGTCAAATCCCCATGAAATATTTTAAGAGGCTTTATCCTGAGACCGTACAAAACAAAGTCGCTGCTGACAATATTAATATCGAGTCTCGGAATCCAGTCACTCCTTGCAGATCCATCGAAGATGTAACTGAATTTATGGCGTATGGTCTCCATGGTATCAGACCTGCCATAACATGGAATAGCTTCACCCTGAATATGGTTGAAAGAACGCAGGTCGTCTATGCCATGAATATGGTCTGCATGCGCATGTGTAAAAAGTACCGCATCTACCCTCTCTATACTGCATCTGAGGGCCTGAAACCTCAAATCTGTCGTTGTATCAATAAGTATGTTCCGTACTCCCGCTGCACGGTGATCAGCCCCGCCGGGACTGACTGATACAGCGGGGACAGAATTAAATTCTGTCCCCGTGTCTTCGGCAGTTATAAGAATAGATGACCGTGTCCTCTTGTTCCTTGGGTCATCTGACCTGCAGACATCACATTTACAACCGATTACAGGGACGCCGGTTGACGTACCTGAACCGAGAAACAGGACTTTCATTATCCCCACGCACTATCCGGAATTACGAGCCTTTCTACAGGTTTGCCGTTTTCAATGTGCTGATCCAATATTTCATTGACATGTTCCGGTTTCACCCCCTGATACCATACGGCATCCGGGTATACAATCACAATCGTTCCTGAGCTGCACATTCCGACACATGTAGAACCGGTAAGAATGACCCTGCCAAACAAGCCTCTTTTCTCCATCTCTTCAGAAAATTTCATAACAACCGGTTGCGCACCCTTTTCTCCGCATGATCCTTTGGGATGCCCCGGTTGACGGGTGTTAGTGCAGACAACAATATGGTGTTTTGGCTTAGGCATCTTGAATTCCTCCTCTTTTAAAATATAGAAAAATACGTTAACCTATAAGGAGGCTTACTGTCAAGTCGGCTTCATGGCCGGCTTCAGACAGGGAATGATCACAGCACTGCCGTATGGTCTGATAATGGAGGACTGAGGAATGAAGTTTACACGAAACGATATACTGAGGCTTATGCAGGGCAGGGCATACCGTCCCCTTCTGCTCACAGAACTGATGGCAGTACTATCAGTACCAAAGAAGAAACAGGATACGTTCTACGAAACATTGGAAAAGATGCTGGGTGATGGCTTGATAGTCAGGATACGCGGGGACCGCTACGGCCTTCCTGAGAAGATGAATCTTGTAACAGGCGTTCTTCAGGGTCATGCAGACGGTTACGGTTTTGTGATCTCCGGTACAGAAGGCATACAGGATGTGTTCATCCCCCGCAGGAGCATGATGGGGGCGATGCATAACGACAAAGTGGTCGCGAGAATCGAGGCATCCGGAAGAGACGGTAAGAGAGAGGGACGAATTATCAGAATTATTGAGAGATTTCACAAAAAGATTGTAGGCCGGTTTGAAAAGGGAAGGAATTTTGGTTTCATCATACCGACAGACAGAAAAATATGTTATGACCTTTTCATTGCCCCCAAATACTTCCATGGGGCAAAGGACGGCGACCTTGTCGTAGCTGAAATCACTGCATACCCTCAGAAGTCGCGGAACCCGGAAGGTGAGATTATAAAGGTCCTTGGAAAGGCAACGACACCTGGCATTGACACAGAGGTGATAATTGAAGAATACGGGCTTCCAGCGGTATTCTCCCAGGAGATTCTGTCAGAGGCGGAATCTCTTCCGGATGAGGTTACAAATGAAATGATGCAGGGCCGGCGGGACCTTCGCAGCCTTACGACAGTGACAATTGACGGGGAAAGGGCAAAGGATTTTGACGATGCTGTTTCTATTGAAAAAACTGCCGGAGGGAAATATATCCTGTGGGTACATATTGCAGATGTAAGCCACTATGTCCCGTGGGACTCTCCCCTTGATCAGGAGGCATACTCGCGCGGAACAAGCGTCTACCTGCCTGACCGTGTAATACCTATGTTCCCTGAGAAACTATCCAACCATATATGCAGTCTTAATCCAAAGACGGACCGTCTTACCATGACTGTAGAAATGCTGTTTGATCACAACGGCATCCGGACTGATTATAAGATTTATGAAAGCGTTATCAACAGCAATGAGAGGATGACATATACCAATGTCAGCAAGGTACTGCAAGATCAGGATCAGGAAATAATATCCAGATATGCAGGGCTTGTGGACACATTTCTGCTTATGAAGGAGCTGTGCCTTAAGATACGCTCCAAACGGATGAAGCGTGGCAGCATAGATTTTGATCTGCCGGAGCCTGAGATAATACTGGACCTTCAGAGTAACACAATAGACATCGTTAAATCAGTACGGAACATAGCACATCAAATAATTGAGGAGTTCATGATTTCCGCCAATGAAACAATTGCCCGCCACATGTCCGGCAAACCAATTCCTTCAATTTACAGGGTGCACGAGCCGCCTGATGAAGACAAGATCTCTGAGTTCAACGAGTTTATATCGGAAATAGGTTACAGCCACAAGCTGATACATCAGAATCCCAAAACATTCCAGAAATTGCTGCATAAATTGACCGGCAGGCCGGAAGAGGCATTGATTAACCAGCTCCTGCTGCGCACCATGAAGCAGGCAAGATATGCAGTAGAGAACATCGGGCACTTCGGCCTTGCGTCACAGCATTATACCCATTTTACATCGCCAATACGCAGATACCCTGACCTGATTGTGCACCGCCTGGTAAAGGATACCATTAAACGGCGTTATCTGAAAAAGGATATAAGGCAGCAGCTTGATGTCATCCTTCCTGAGATTGCAAGTCAGACATCAGCAAAAGAACGTATGGCAATGGATGCTGAAAGGGACGTTGTAGAATTGAAGAAGCTCCAGTATATGCAAAATAAGATCGGGACTCAATATGATGGTGTGATATCAGGGGTTACTTCATTCGGATTCTTCGTAGAACTGGAAGACATTCTTGTAGAAGGCCTCGTTCGTGTAACTTCAATGTATGACGATTTCTACAGGCTGGATGAGAAAGGACACAGACTTCTTGGTGACAGATCCAGGAAGATATACAGGCTTGGAGACAGCGTACGTGTTCGCCTTGAAAAGGTAAATATGGAAAACAGAAAGATAGACTTCACCCTGGTATAATGTTAATATATTTTCATGAAATTCAAAAAAGAACGGGTTTCAATCCTTGCCACCGGTATTTTCGAAGGTCTCCTGAAGAACGGACTTATTTCTGCAAACGTCCCGGCAGAAGAACTGATCAGAAAAATTGAAAATACTGTTATGGATGATCTGATGATCGAAGACAAACTCAATGAAGAGGTCCGGGAAATTCTGAAAAGTCATTCAAAACAGCTTGAGAAGGAGAGTGTAAATTATCAGAAGATGTTTCAGATGGTCAAAGACAAGCTTGTTAAGGAAAGGGGATTAATTCTCTGATATGATAATGAGCGAAGACAAGATAAACCATCTGTCACACCTAATTTTAAAGGGCATTAAGGATGCGCCCGTTACGTTCAAGGCAGACGATGTGTCGGTATTGAGGGAGATCAAACGTTTGATTTCCGCTGAGGTTCACATAGATGAAGAAGTGGATGCAATTGTAAGAAAAAAACTGGCCGCTTATACCAAAAAGACAGATGAAGGAACCCCTGACTGGAACCACCAGTATAATCGCTTCTTTGAAGAGGAGATGAGGAAGCGCAGGAGATAATCACCCTCTCCTGCGGGATATCTTTTCCTTTATCTCATGCAGTTTTGCATATTGTTTTGGAAATACGGTCCTGAGCTTGGACAAATTCCGCCTTACAAATGAGCTTGACCTTGAGATTAACGCGATCCCGATTATAAACGGCACAAAACCAGGGAAAAATGGAAGCAGGAACCCTGCCAGTCCTATAACTATCAATACAGAACCGGCTGCAAAATAGACAGAGCGTTTAACCATATACTACTGAAGGTCTGTAGCCGCTGTTGTAATTTCCCCGCCCGTTATATTGAAACTCCCGGTCTTTGTCTCCATCCTGTCATTGACAGAGATGATTATGTAGACCGCCTCCGGATAATAGGCAAGCTCCACATCTGTCCGTGAAGGAAAGGCAGGGTGATTGGGGTGCGAATGGTATATTGCCTTGAGTTCCGTTCCAAGTGACCTCATCTCTTTAAAGACCCTCATCTGCTCAGCCGGATCCATAAGGTATCTTGTCCTTGACTGGTCAATATTGGACATAGGATATATGTGCGATACCACGCCGTTTTTTCCACCAAGTATCCCGCAGCACTCGAGGGGAAAATCATTCTTTGCGTGTTCAATCATTGATTCCGCAATTTCAGGTGGAATTCTCAGCATGGATAACTGGGGACAACGGCTATATCTTAAGTGTACAGCTCTGCTCGTAGTCCATCAACCCGGTAATCTTTTTCTCTTTGCCACACAGAAAACAGTTTGGATCTTTTTGAGTCCTGACCTTCAGGAACTTCATACCAAGCGCATCATATATCAACAGGTGGGACGCAAGCGAGCTGCCTATTCCAAGCACCTCCTTGACAGCCTCTGTAGCCTGTATCACGCCGACTGTCCCGGCCAGGACGCCAAGGACGCCGGCCTCCTGACAACTTGGCACAAGGCCCGGCGGAGGAGGCTCAGGATAAAGGCACCTGTAGCAGGGATGTCCGTCATGAGGCTTTAACGTGGTAACCTGTCCTTCAAACCTGAAGATACTGCCGGAAATGAGCGGTTTTCCGCTGAAGAAACATGCATCATTTACAAGAAACCTTGTGGGGAAGTTATCTGACCCGTCAAGGACAAGGTCATAATCCTTTATTATATCCATTATATTCGCAGAAGAGAGCCTTTCCCTGTAAGGAACCACCTTAACATCAGGGTTCAATGCCCCAAGGGTTTCCCTTGCAGACTCAACCTTTGGTTTATTAAGCGTCTTCATGGAATGGAGTATCTGTCTCTGTAGATTGGACATATCAACGACATCGTCATCAATAATACCGATAGTGCCAACCCCTGCAGCGGCAAGATAGAGGGCAACAGGAGAGCCAAGCCCGCCTGCGCCGGTAATAAAGACCCTGGCTTCACAGAGCTTCTCCTGCCCCTTTCCACCAACTTCTGAAAGGATTATATGCCTGCTATATCTCTTAACCTGCTCCTCAGTAAAATCCATACAATTCCTATTCTATAATATTTCTTTCTATAGGTTCTACTTTAACTCCCTTAGCTCGCAGGGATTCAACGGCCTTCTCTATCTCGCCCGATTCACCCTCCAGTTCAAGCTCAACCCATCCGGTCTTCTCTCTGACATCCGCCCTTCTTACATTGGTAACAACTTTAAACTCCCGGCCTAACTGGTATATGAGAGGCTCCTTGATCTTGTCTTCAGGGAAATTAATCCTGATTCTGTAATATGACATCAGTCTATCCTCCGGCTATTGCAGGGACAATAGAAACCTCGTCGCCATCCGAGAGAGCCGTATCACTGCCCTGTTTAAACCTTATATCTTCCTCATTAACGTAAATGTTTACAAAGCGCCTCAGGTTTCCTGCCTCATCACAAAGCCGTTCTTTAATTCCGGGATATCTTACTTCGAGGTCTCCAAGCATCTCTCCTATTGTCTTTCCTGATGCATCAATCTCGCCCTGTCCGTCAGTCAATCTGCGTAATGGTGTGGGAATTCGTACCTTAATTGCCATGTATCACCTCTTATGATTTTTCCCTGATGTTCAAAGACTTTTCAAATGCATCCATAGAAGGGTCTATCCTTACGACATCGCCGACAGCGTTTATCACAGCCTCCTGTGTCTTTAAACCATTCCCCGTAACATAGGCCACTACACTCTCATCCGCCGGTATAAGCCCCTTCATGACCAGCTTCTTCAGAACAGCTATAGTGACCCCTCCTGCTGTCTCGGCAAAGATCCCTTCAGTCCTGGCAAGGAGCTTAATCCCTTCAATGGTCTCTGTATCAGAGACGGCATCAACACTCCCCTTGCTCTCATGAACAGCCTTTAGTGCATAGTATCCATCTGCCGGGTTGCCAATCGCAATTGACTTGGCAATAGTCTTCGGTTTAACAGGCTTTATAAAGTCCCTGCCTTCTTTAAAGGCTGAGGCTACAGGGGAACATCCTTCTGCCTGTGCTCCATTCACCTTTGTATGCACACTGTCTATCAATCCAAGAGTCTTAAACTCATTAAACCCCTTCCATATTTTTGTCAACAAAGACCCGGATGCAACAGGAACAACCACATGGTCAGGCGCCTTCCACCCAAGCTGTTCGGCTGTTTCAAATGCCAGCGTCTTTGACCCCTCAGCATAATATGGTCTGATATTTATGTTGACAAATGCCCAGTTATACTCCCCTGCCACTTCACTGCACAACCTGTTTACATCATCGTAATTTCCGTTAACAGCAACAACAGTGGGAGAGTATATCAGACTGCCAAGTATCTTGCCTGCTTCAAGGTCCCCGGGTATAAACACATAACACTGAAGCTTTGCCTCAGCCGCATGCGCTGCCACGGAATTTGCGAGATTTCCTGTTGACGCACAGGCAACTGCAGTAAAACCAAGTTCCTTAGCCCTCGTAATGGCAACTGCCACTACCCTGTCTTTAAATGACAGCGTCGGGTGATTGACCGTATCATTCTTGATATAGAGCTTATTAAGACCAAGCTCTTCTCCAAGATTCTTCGCATGGATCAGGGGTGTAAAACCGGCATACAGGCCAACAGTCGGCAGGCCTTCAACCGGAAGGAGATCGGCATATCTCCAGAGGCTCCCGGGACCGTTCTCAATGCGCTCCCGGCTTATCTGTTTTTTGATCTCATCGTAATTATAGTCAACTTCGAGGGGACCAAAACAGAACTCACATACGTGCAGTGCAACAGCCGGATATAACTTTCCACACTCCCTGCATTTAAGTCCTTTGATTTTTTGTTTTAAAATATCAGATGCTGCAGACTTCTTGTTCATAATCTATCAATTCTTTAATCGTAGGATTTTCGCCGCATACAGGACACTTTGGATTTTTCCTGATTTTGATCTCCCTGAACTCCATCTTGTGGGCATCAAAAGTCATCAATCTGTCTTTAAGCGGTTGCCCTATGTTTAGTATTAACTTTAGCACCTCTGTCGCCTGTATCGTACCTACTACCCCGGCAAGGACGCCGACCACACCTGCCTCCTGACATGTCGGTATAAGCCCTGCAGGCGGCGGACTGTTAAACACGCACCTGTAACAGGCCGTCTTATGCGGCACAATAGACATAACCTGTCCTACAAACCTGAGTATCCCGCCATGTACGAGGGGCTTGTCAGCAAAAACTGCTGCATCATTTGCTAAAAATTTTGCCGGGAAATTATCGGTACCGTCAAGAATAACGTCATACTCCTTGAAAAGTTCCAATGCATTACGCGAGGTCAGAAGTTCATGATATGTTTTTACCTCTACATCCGGATTAAGCGCCTCTATTTTCTCTTTAGCAGAAATTACCTTTGGTTTATCAATGTCAGGTGTCTGATGGATTATCTGCCTCTGTAAGTTAGAGAGGTCGACGACATCGCCATCAATGATACCAAGCACTCCAATCCCGGCTGCCGCAAGGTAATATGCCGCAGGAGATCCAAGCCCTCCGGCGCCGATTACGAGCACCCTGGATTGGCGGATCTTCTTCTGCCCCTTGCCTCCGACCTCAGGAAGGATTATATGCCTGCTGTACCTCTTAATCTGATCATCAGTAAAACTCAATTATAGCCTCCATGCCAGGTTGACGTTCAAAAATGCACAGTTGCAGCGTCAACCTCTACATTCTGAAGTATTTTTCTATGCTGATATAACGCTCTCCTGTATCGCACAGTACTGTGACTACATTCTTTCCGGCCCCCAATTTCTTTGCTACCTTCATCGCGGCAAAGACATTGGCCCCTGAGGATATACCGACCATAAGCCCTTCTTCTTTTGCAAGCAGTTTTGCTGTTTCAAATGCCTCATCATCTGTCACAGGGACTATCTCATCAATTACATCCCTGTTCAAGACCCTCGGTATAAAACCTGCTCCGATACCCTGGATCTTGTGCGGTCCGGGAGAACCACCAGATATAACAGGAGATGACGCAGGTTCAACCGCAATTATTCTGACACCCTTTTTGCGCTCTTTAAGAACCTCGCCTACACCTGTTATAGTGCCTCCTGTGCCAACTGCCGCAACAAAGGCGTCTACCTCTCCATTCATTACATCCCATATCTCAGGCCCTGTTGTCCTCCTGTGGGCATCAGGATTGGCAGGGTTTGAAAACTGGTCCGGCATAAAGTAGTCCGGATTTTCTTTAAGAAGCCTCTCTGCCTCTATAATGGAACCTTTCATTCCATCTATGGCAGGTGTTAACACGACCCTGGCACCAAAGGACGTGAGAAGTCCAAAGCGTTCTGTACTCATACTCTCCGGCATGACAAGTATAGCCTTGTAACCCTTGACCGCAGCAACAAGGGCCAGTCCAATACCGGTATTCCCGCTTGTAGGCTCTATAATAGTATCACCAGGGCGAAGCCTTCCTGCCTTCTCTGCCGCCTCTATCATACTCAGGCAGATACGATCCTTTATGCTGCCTCCGGGGTTAAATAACTCCATCTTTGCATAAACACTGCCGCCGCTGAGGCCAGGCATTTTATTAATCTTTACCATGGGGGTATTGCCTATAAGGTCAATGGAATTTCTGTATATATTCTTACTCATGCAAATCCCCCTCCCATGAAATAGAGAAATTCTAACTCATCACCATCTTTTAATTGTGTAGTTCCATAGTCATCACGTTCGATCATCTTCGAATTGACTTCAACAGCTACCATCCTCGGCTCTACATTCCTCGCCTTTAAAATGTCCAGGACTGAAATCACATCTGTATTCTCTTCTTTGCCATTAATCCTGATTCGCATAATATACTGCCCCTCCTCAAAGATTATATAAAATAGCAGGAATGCGTCAAAGTTGTCAAGTGCGTGTATATTTAAATGGGTGCTGTCAAAATGAGTTGACAAGTATTAATTAAAGTGTTAGTCATATAGAAAACAGCCTGTCAGAAGGAGGTGAAAATAACTTAAGAAATCAGATTGAATAACAAACTCAGGAGGTGCCTTATGGAATCAAAGGTTAGCTCAACATCAGAGAAAATACTGGTGTTGGTTAAAGAAAAGGGTTGCATATCATTCTCAGAGTTAGAATCATGCCTTACTGATTCGTATAATGTAATATTCCTTGCGATTGACAAGTTGGTTCGTGAAAACAAGATCAACCTTCAGCGAAACAGAGCAGATTATCTCCTGTCCACTCCAAGCTTTGGCGTGAAAGTAAGTGACATTGTTATAGACAAGGTCCTAATGCATTAAAAGGTTTGCCAAATCAGATGAGTATTGCTTCTATGTTCAGCACTATGATATTTTATTATTATGATATCGCGGCGGCTGTCAGAGAATGCCTTAAAAGTCCTTAAAAAAAGATACCTTAAGAAAAACCCTCAGGGTAAAGTTGTCGAGAACCCCGCCGGAATGTTTCACCGGGTAGCATTTCACGTTGCACAATCTGAAAGAAAATTCAAAACAGGCAAGAGTACGGAACAAACTGCTGTCAGGTTTTATGAAATGATGTCGAGATTGGAGTTCCTGCCAAACTCCCCGACATTAATGAATGCAGGCAGGGAACTAGGACAACTTTCTGCATGTTTTGTCATCCCAATCGAAGACTCTCTAGATTCCATATTCCAGGCTGTAAAAAATACTGCACTGATACACCAGACAGGGGGAGGCACAGGCTTTTCTTTCAGCAAACTTCGTCCTAAAAACGACCGTGTGTCTACAACAGGGGGCATAGCAAGCGGCCCTGTATCTTTCATGAAGGTATTTAATACAGGCACGGAGGTAATAAGACAGGGTGGAACGCGCCGGGGCGCGAATATGGGTGTCCTGAGGGTTGACCATCCCGACATATTGGAATTTATATGGGCCAAGGATGACCCTAAGGAACTCGTAAATTTTAATATATCAGTGGCTGTTACAGATAATTTCATGAAGGCCGTCAGGCTTGACAGGACTTATCCGCTTCTAAACCCCAGAAATAAAAAGACCGTACGGCATCTAAATGCCAGGGAAGTACTCAAACAGATATCAGCAGCCGCATGGAAGTCCGGGGATCCCGGGATCATCTTCATTGACCATATTAACCGGACAAATCCAACCCCTGAGATCGGGCAGATAGAATCAACAAATCCATGCGGAGAGCAGCCGTTGCTGCCATACGAATCCTGCAATCTCGGCTCCATAAACCTTACGAAAATGCTGCATAAAAAAGGGAATAAATTCAGCATTGATTACGAAAAACTGTCAAGGACAACAGAGGATGCTGTCCGTTTCCTCGATAATGTCATAGAAATTAATCGCTATCCCCTGCCTGAAATTGAAAAGGTCACAAAAGGAAACAGAAAGATTGGGCTTGGCATAATGGGCTTCGCAGATACACTGATATTGCTTGGCATCCCATATAATTCAGAAGATGCGCTGAAAACTGCCGGTGATATTATGGGATTCATACAGCAGGCTTCAAAGAATGCTTCTTATAAGCTGGCAAAAGAAAGGGGCGCATTCCCCAATTATAATAACAGCATTTATTACGGTCCCGGTTCACTTCCCTTAAGGAATGCAACGACCACTACCATAGCGCCGACAGGCACTCTCAGCATAATTGCAGGCTGTTCCGGCGGAATTGAACCCCTCTACGCCGTAAGCTACGCAAGGGATGTGCTCGACAGCATAAGGCTTGTTGAGATTAATCCAATTTTCAGGAGAATAGCCTCGTCTGCCGGAATATATAATGAAGAACTGGTCTCTGCGATATCACGCAGGGAATCAATTCAGGAAATTCCATCAATCCCGGGCGAGATAAAACAATTATTTGTAACGGCATTTGATATTACTCCGTCATGGCATGTACGGATGCAGTCTCAATTTCAGAAGTATGTTGACAATGCAGTCTCAAAGACTATAAATCTTTCTGCAACAGCCTCAGCACAGGATGTGGAAGAGGCATTTCTCACAGCATTCAGACTCGGGTGCAAAGGGGTCACCGTCTTCAGAAATGGAAGCAGGCCGAAACAGGTGCTAAGTTGCACAAATGTTCTGTTATGCTGAGATCAGCGCGGGGGATTCGTCCTCCAGGGGGGATTATGATCAGAAAACCCGCAGTAGCCGGCTACTTTTATCAATCTTCACCGGATGGTTTGAGAAAGCAGGTAGGGAAATTTGTAAATGCTGATGCTGTCCGCATCAAAGCCATCGGTGTGCTTTCTCCTCATGCAGGGCTTATCTACTCAGGAGCAGCAGCAGGGGCGGTATTCTCCAGGGTCCTTCTGCCGGAAACTTTTATTCTGATCGGACCCAATCACACAGGTATGGGGGCGCCAGTCTCAGTGTTTTCTGATGGTGAGTGGTCAATGCCGAACGGGACAGCCGTGGTTGATTCAGTGCTTGCACGGGCTATTACCGGAAAATCGAGATATGCATCAGAAGATTATGATGCACATACAGGAGAACACAGCCTTGAGGTGCAGATACCATTTATTCAATACTTCATCAGGGATGTCAGGATCGTCCCTGTTACAATGATGAGCACTGCACTTGAGATATGCAGGGAGGTAGGTATCGCTATCAGTTCTGCAATCAAAGAGACTCAAAGGGATGTGCTTATAGTTGCAAGCTCTGACATGACCCATTATGAATCCGCCAGGTCAGCCGGGGAAAAGGATCATAAGGCGATAGAAAAGATACTCGCCCTTGATCCGGCAGGCCTTCACCATACTGTAAAGGAGAACGGTATTACCATGTGCGGCTTTGCACCGGCAGTCACAATGCTGTATGCAGCCCTGGAACTGGGCGCAACAACAGCAACTCTCGTAAAATACATGAACTCAGGTGATGTAAGCGGGGATTATGATCAGGTGGTGGGATATGCAGGGATGACAATAAGCTGACAAAATTAACATCACATTCCAAACTCATACTGCAATATGGACAATGCAACAACAGGGGCAGTTTCTGTACGAAGGATCCGGCTTCCGAGAGAAACAGGGGTAAATCCGGCATTCACCGCCATTTCTACCTCCTCATGAGTAAAACCTCCTTCAGGGCCTATAAGTAATATTATAGTCTTTACGCCATCCTCAGCCTCTCTGGCATCACATATTGCCCCTTTTATCCCCTTATTCTTTTCTCCTTCATAAAGCAGGAGGTTTAAATCACCTTTTCTAAATGATGTTATATAATTATGCAGGGAGACCGGAGGCGTTATATCAGGCACATCAAGGCGGTTTGACTGCTGGGCAGCCTCAAGTGCAATCTTCTTCCATCGTCTTAACCTGTCCTCAACCCTTTCCTTTTCTATTTTTACAACAGTCCTCTCTGAAACAAGGGGCGTTATGGAATTAACGCCGAGTTCTGTTGTCTTTTGAATGATAAAATCTATTTTAGGTCCTTTAGGCAGCGACTGAACTAAATGAATTGAAACTGCCGGACATTTTGATTTGCCTGTCGTTTTTATTATTTCACCAACAAACAGATCATGACCTGTATGTGTGGCAAGCACTGCATACTTAGTCCCATCTTCGTCAACACAGAATATCATTTCCCCCTTTTTTATGCGCAATGAGTCACGCAGGTGTTTTAATAGTTCACCTGTTATTCTCACTTTATTATCCGTTAACTGATTTTTATTGATGAAGAATACAGACACGTTTTATCCCCGATAAACACCAGTGTCCGATCATTGTGCAGCTCAGAAAATATCCTTTACCTTCTGAAAGAAGCTGCCGCTTCCGGTATTTATTTCTTCACCGGAGACTCTGGCGTACTCCTCCAGGAGTTCCTTCTGTTTCGGGGTAAGTTTCTTGGGGATCCGGACATCAACTGTTACGATCTGATCACCTGTGCCATACCCCCTGAGGTCAGGAATTCCCTTGCCTTTTATGCGTAGAGCACTGCCTGGCTGAGTGCCAGGCGGTATATTAAGAGACACATCTCCTTTCAGAGTGGGGACTTCGATTTTGGAACCCAGGGCAGCCTGGACGAAACTAACAGGTACCTGGCACAGGACATCATTGCCTTCCCTGACAAAAAAAGGATGCTCTTTAACTGTAATGACAATATAGAGGTCACCGGGAGGTCCGCCGTCAACCCCTGCCTCACCCTCATTGGCAAGCCTCAACCTCGAACCAGATTCAACTCCTGGTGGGACTTTAACGGATAGCGTGCGCTCCTTCTGTATCCTCTTTCTGCCATGACATGTGTCACATGGATCTGTTATGAGGCGCCCCTCTCCATTGCAATGCGAACAGGTCCTTGCGAGTGTGAAAAAACCCTGCTGGAATCTGACCTGACCGGTACCTTTACAGGTAGGGCAAACAGAAAGTTTTGTGGAAGTCTTTGATCCGGTACCGTTGCAGGAGGCACATGCCTCCATTCGTGGTATGCTTATCTTTGTCTCAAAACCAAATGCAGCCTCTTCAAATGATATCCCAAGATTGTATCTTAGATCCGCACCTTTCTGGCTGCGCCTTCCCCGTCTTGTACCAGCACCAAAGAAGTCTTCAAAGATGTCCTCAAATATATCTCCAAAGCCACCGAACCCCTCGCCGCCGCCAAACCCTGCGCCTTCCATCCCATGCCCGAATGTATCATACTTCCGGCGCTTTTCAGGGTCACTCAATATCTCATAGGCCTCATTCGCCTCCTTAAACTTCTCTTCGCCCTCTTTATCTCCCTGCGTCTTATCAGGATGGTAGCTGTGGGCAAGCCTGCGGTAGGCCCTCTTTATATCATCAGCCGTTGCATCACGTCCGACACCAAGCACCTCATAATAATCTCTCTTATTGGCCAACGCTTATCCGCTCCAGAAGCTTTTTCATGTCCAAAATAAATAAGGCGGGAACTGCTTACTTCTTATCCTTATCCACTTCCTCAAAATCCGCATCCACCACATCCTCTTTAGGCTTGCCCTCTGAACCCGGTTCTGCTCCCTCGCCATGCCCTCCGGCCTCAGAACCTCCACCTGCCTGCTGTGCAGATGCCTTCTTGTACATCTCCTCTGCAAGTTTATGAGAAACCGTGCTCAGTTCCTGTATTGCGCTCTTAATTGAATCAACGTCATTGGACTCCAAAGCCTTTTTCGTTTTATCAATAGCAGCCTGGATACTCGTTTTTTCATCCGCTGATACCTTGTCACCAAATTCAGTCAGAGACTTTTCAACGGAATAGACCATATTATCTGCCTCATTCCTGGCCTCAGCAAGCTGTTTCTTTTTCTTATCATCTTCAGCATGAGACTCTGCATCCCTGACCATCTGCTTTATCTCGTCCTCGTTCAATCCGCTCGAGGCAGTAATCCTTATTGACTGCTCTTTACCCGTAGCCTTATCCCTGGCAGATACATGGACTATACCGTTTGCATCAATATCAAATGTCACTTCAATCTGGGGAATGCCGCGCGGTGCAGACGGGATACCCATGAGCTCGAACATCCCAAGCATTTTATTGTCTCCAGCCATCTCCCTTTCACCCTGGCAGACCTTTATCGTCACAGCCGTCTGATTGTCTGCAGCGGTTGAAAAAATCTGACTTTTACGTGTAGGAATGGTACTGTTTCTCTCAATTAATTTTGTAAAGACCCCGCCCAGTGTCTCAATACCGAGTGAAAGAGGCGTCACATCAAGCAGAAGGACATCCTTGACCTCTCCTTTCAATACGCCACCCTGGATTGCAGCCCCTACAGCAACTACCTCATCCGGATTGACGCCCTTATGTGGTTCTTTGTCAAAGAAGTCACGAACCACCTTCTGTACCTTGGGCATCCTTGTCTGTCCTCCAACCAGCACAACCTCATCTATCTCCTTTGCCGTAACACCGGCATCCTGCATTGCCTTGCGGCAGGGAACTACTGAGCCGTCAACCAGGTCGTCTGTGAGCTGTTCCAGCTTCGCCCTTGAAAGCTTCATCGTAAGATGCTTCGGACCTGATGCATCTGCAGTGATGAAAGGAAGATTGATGTCTGTCTCCATTGAAGATGACAGTTCTATCTTTGCCTTTTCAGCAGCCTCCTTCAGTCTCTGAAGGGCCATCTTGTCTTTTCTGAGATCAATCCCCTGATCTTTCCTGAATTCTTCAGCCATCCAGTCAATGATCCGGAGGTCAAAATCGTCCCCTCCAAGGTATGTATTACCATTAGTGGATTTGACCTCAAATACCCCCTCACCAATCTCAAGGATCGAGACATCAAACGTCCCGCCGCCGAGGTCATAAACCGCTATCCTCTCGTCCTTTTTCTTATCAAGACCATACGACAAGGATGCTGCCGTCGGTTCATTTATAATTCTCAGTACATTGAGACCTGAAATGCGCCCTGCGTCTTTCGTGGCCTGTCTCTGGCTGTCGTCAAAGTATGCAGGAACAGTAACTACTGCCTCTGTAACAGTTTCTCCAAGATAATCTTCCGCAGTCTGCTTCATTTTCTGAAGGATCATGGCGGATATCTCTGCCGGACTGTACGCCTTGCCCCTGGCCTCTACATGCGCATCACCGTTAGATGCCTCAACAATCTTATACGGAAGCCTCTTCCTTGCCTCGCTGACTTCCTGTGAGTTAAACTTGCGGCCGATCAGCCTCTTTATTGAAAATATCGTGTTTTCCGGATTTGTTATTGCCTGGCGTTTGGCTATGGCGCCAACCAGCCTCTCACCTTTTTCTGTAAAAGCAACGACAGATGGCGTAGTCCGGCTCCCCTCAGAATTGGGTATAACCACAGGCTCCCCGCCTGTCATGACAGCTACACACGAATTAGTAGTACCAAGATCTATCCCAATAACTTTACCCATGATATTAATCCTCCCTTAATAAGAATAACCAATCCAATTCTATATAATCATCATACGCTGTGATTTCAAGTCTAAATTAAGGTAATTTTTACCCTGCTCCCTTTTTCCTTGCAACACTTACAAGGGAATGCCTCAGGACCCTGTCATTGAGGAGATAACCCTTGCGGAACTCTTCAACTATGATATTATCTTCATGTTTGTCTGACTCTGCCATTGAAACAGCGTGATGCTTCGATGGGTCAAATGCTTGTCCTACAGACTCAATAGATTGAACCCCGTTTTTTTCAAAAACCCCCTTAAACTCCTTCATTGTCAACTCAAGGCCGTCTATAAGAGAGTCAAAATCCTTCTTCTCTCTTGAATGAGTTATCGCACGCTCCATATTGTCAATGACAACCAGAAGGTCGCCAAGTATCTTCTCATTGGCATATTTTACAGAGTC
Organism: Nitrospirota bacterium; assembly: GCA_020851375.1. Taxonomy (NCBI): domain Bacteria; kingdom Pseudomonadati; phylum Nitrospirota; species Nitrospirota bacterium. The sequence continues at coordinate 27,640 of JADZCV010000044.1, forward strand.
AGTCATCTCCCTGTTCATCCTCTTCCTGAAGTTATCCATCTCTGCAAGAGCCCGTACATATTTATCCTGTAAATCCCTGCACTCAGCCTCTTTCTTCTCCAGAGCCTCACGGATAGAGGCAACACCCTCTTCTCCGGTTGTATCTCCCTCCGGCATATCCCTGTCCCCGGCAGCCGTGTTATCCTCATCATTGAAATAATTATTTTTCACCTTGTTCACCTCCGTTTACCAGAAAATCCATTCTTCAGGCAACTGAATTCATCTCAAACACTAACCTGAGCCCCTCAAGGGTCAGCATCGGGTTAATCTCTTTTATACTTCTTGTATGTGATGAAATCAATTCAGCCAGTCCACCGGTTGCTATAACATAGGGTTCTCCGGTTATCTCTTTTTTCATCCTTTCGACCAACTCATCTACCAGCCCGGAATAACCATATATGATACCGGATTGAATGCTGGAGACAGTGTCTGTGCCTATCACTGTCTCAGGCAGTTCCAGTGATATCTTTGGAAGCTTTGCCGCCCTCTGTGACAATGCATCCAGAGAGATCATAATACCCGGGACAATGACACCACCCAGATATTCTGAATCCTTACTGACTGCGCAAAGTGTTGTCGCCGTTCCAAAATCAATGATTATAACAGGTCCTCCGTAAATAGTACAGGCTGCAACAACATTCACAATACGGTCAGCGCCTACTTCCTTTGGGTTTTTGTAGCCTATCTTTATGCCTGTCCTGGTATTTTCATCTACAAACAGAGGGGTAACCTTAAAATACCTTTCCACCATCTTCCTGATTGTGGTTGAGAGAAGCGGAACTACAGAGGCAATAATAACAGAGTCTATGGCCCTTACCCCGGCATTGGCAGATTTGACAGCCTCACGGAAGAGTATGCCGTATTCATCGGCAGTCTTATGCTGATCCGAATTTATGCGCCAGTAATCAATGAGATTCTGATTCTCATATAACCCGAACACTATATTTGTATTTCCAACATCTATAGCAAGTAGCATAGCCTTTCTACCTTATTATTGATACATCCCCTGCATATATAATCCTTTTTCCGCTTCCGTCAAGGTTCAGGACAAGTCCGCCCTCAGGTGTAAGGTCTTCTGCAACTCCCGTGATCTCTTCACCCGGCAGAGAGACCCTGATGCGCCTGTCAAGGATATCACATCCTTTGCGCCATCTGCTGAAGATTGACATTACTCCGCCATTCCTGAGCTCTTCATAGTCCTCTTCCAGTATTTCAATCAGCATCAACAGCAGGTCCGTGCGGTCCACCTTCTTTCCAAGGCATTCTGCAAGAGATGTTGCCGGCATTCGAAGCCCGTCAGGAAAATCTCTCTCTTTCATATTAACATTAATACCTATCCCTGCCACAATATGGTTTATACGTTCCTGTTCCGCATTCATCTCCATCAGGATGCCGGAAACCTTCTTCCTGTCAATCAGTATGTCATTCGGCCACTTGATTTGTGTCCTGAGGCCTGTAACCTCAGTAATCGCCCTCGCTGTCGAAACTGCAGACATCATGGTCATCACAGGGGAATATTGCGGCGACAGATCCGGTCTAAACAGTATTGAAAGGTATATATTTACATATTTTGGAGAAACCCATGTCCGGCCCATCCGTCCTTTGCCGTGCGACTGTCCTTCTGACAGAACCACGAGGCCTTCTGCGGCCCCGCTTCCCGCCTTCTCCATTGCAACATTATTGGTGGAATCAACCTCATCAAAAAAGAGGATTTCTTTCCCGATAATCCGCTTACCCACCCTTGTTCTTATATCATCAGGAGAGAGCCGGTCAGGTATTTCTATAAGTCTGTATCCTCTGGAAGGGATGCTCTCTATTACGTACCCTTTCTTTCTTAAAGATTCGATGTGCTTCCAGACTGCGCTCCTTGTGAGCTTTATCTTGCTGCTGATGTGCTGGCCTGATACGAAGCTATCGCTGTTGTTCTTGAGTATACTGATAATCAGGTTATCTATTTGATATGTCTGCTTCATCCGAAAATCACCGTCCAAATCCCCCCTCTCCCCCCTTTAATAAAGAGGGGAGCTGATTTCCCTCTTTTATACAGAGAAGAATTACTTTCCCCCTTTGTAAAGTGTGGGAACTGATTTCCCCCTTTGTAAAGGGGGACTAAGGGGGATTTTCATCTGTCTTTGTGAGCCCTGAGCTGTGAGCGTGCCGAACAGTCGAAGGGTTCATGACGGTTCACTCGAAAATCCCTGTATACCCGTCATTCCCACGGAACCTGTCCCCGCATGATTTAAGCGGGAAGTGGGAATCCAGAACCAGGCCACCGTTCTGGATTCCCGCTTACGCGGGAATGACGTTTTCATTAACCCTGGTGAGCCTGAGGCCATGACGGTTCACTCGAAAATCCCTGTATACCCGTCATTCCCACGGAACCTGTCCCTGCAGGATTTAAGCGGGGAGTGGGAATCCAGAACCAGGCCCCGGTCTGGATTCCCGCTTACGCGGGAATAACGTTTTCGTGAACCCTGGTGAGCCTGAGGCCATGACGGTCCACCTGAAAACGCTCCTGTGAAAATGCACCCTTAAACACTGCTAATGATGTTTTATACCTTCGCAATGTCCATACTTATATTTGCCCAGTCCGCCGCATGTGTCAATGCGCCGACAGATATAAGGTCCACGCCTGTTAATGCAACATCCCTGACCCTGTCAAGTCTCATGCCACCTGAAGCCTCTATCACTATCTTTCGATCAGACTGCTCCCTGATAATCCTGACAGCTTCCCGCATCATCGGGGCATCCATATTATCGAGCATGATAATGTCCGCCCCACCCTGCACGGCATCAATTACCTCATCAAGATCTTTTACTTCTATTTCAATTCTCAATGTGTGAGGACAATTATTCTTTGCCGCGGATAAGGCCTCTCTCACCCCTCCGGCAAGCTCAATATGATTTTCCTTTATCAGGACTCCGTCAGACAAGCCATATCTGTGATTGGCACAGCCTCCAACCCTCACGGCATATTTTTCGAGACTCCTGAGTCCTGGAGTTGTCTTCCTGGTGTCCACAATACGTACAGGCAGGTCTTTTACTGCGTCTGAAAATTTTCTGGACAGCGTAGAAATGCCGGAGAGCCTCTGCAGGAAATTAAGGGCCGTCCGCTCTCCTGACAGAAGCGCCCTCCCCTTACCGGATACTCTGGCTACGACAGTCCCAGCGCTGACCAAATCCCCGTCTGATGCAAACACCTGGAAACGTGCATCTCTGTCGAGCCTCCTGAACACTGCGCCTGCCACGTCAATCCCCGCCAATACAATGTTTTCTTCCGCAGTGATAATCCCCCTGGCAACAATGTTGTCAGGAACTGACAAGGATGAAGTAATATCACCATGACCCATGTCTTCTGACAAGGCAGCATCTATAGTTTGTTCTATTTCAATTGCTGATAAAAGGCTTTTTAATTCAACCATGAAAGGTTTGACTCGATTCTCTCTTTTTGATCCATCAATTCCTTATGCTTCTCCTTCTCTTTCAGAACAACATCCTGCGGCGCCCTGGCAACGAAGCTCTCGTTTGACAGTTTCTTCTCTATCCGGATGATTTCGTCGCAGATACCCTTTAATCTCTTTTCAAGGAGCCCCTTCTCTTTGTCTATATCAATAATTCCCGTTAGAGGAAGATAGATCTCACCGCCTGCAAAGATCATAATCGCTGAAAGCTCCGGGCGCTTAATATCTGCGCCTGTTACAACATTGCCGGCAGAGGATAGCCTCTTAATGTAGTCCATCTGTCCCTCAATCAATTTCAGCGCTGCATCGTCGTCAATCTTAAGGTAGACGTCAACTTCTCTGGAAGGTGGGATATTAAGCTCTGACCTGAGGCTCCGGATATTCTTTATGATTTCCATAACTGATGACATCCTGGATTCAGCGTCCACATCCATTAATGCGGCATCTGCAACCGGATACGGAGCCTTCATGACTGACGAACCGTGAAGCTGCTGCCATATCTCTTCCGTAATGAAAGGCATGAAGGGATGGAGCATACGCAGTGAGGCATCAAGTACATTGCCCAGCACAGCAACTGTATTATCCTTTATGCTGCCGCCTTCCTGCATCTGTATCTTTGCAAACTCTACATACCAGTCACAAAACTCCCGCCAGAAAAAACCGTACATTGTGCCTGCGGCAAGGTCAAACCTGTACTCGCCAAGCATCTGTGTAACATCTCTGACTGTCCGGTTGAGGCGGCTTAGGATCCACTTGTCAGGCAGTGTCAACGCTGCCAGGTCAGGGCTCACAGACACATCCTGCATATTCATAAAAATAAACCTTGCAGCATTCCATATCTTATTGCCGAAATTCCTGTAGCCCCCGATACGTTCTTCCGAGAGCTTTATATCCCGCCCCGGTGAGGCCATTGACGCAAGGGTGTATCTCAGTGCATCCGTGCCATACTTATCCATAATGATAAGCGGGTCAATGACATTCCCCCTTGACTTGCTCATCTTCTGACCCTCGGCATCCCTCACAAGGGCATGTATGCAGACATCCCGGAACGGGACATCTCCCATAAACCTGATCCCCATCATCATCATCCTGGCTACCCAGAAAAAAAGGATATCAAATCCAGTCACAAGCACTGATGTAGGATAGAACCGCTTAAGGTCTCCGGTCTCCTTTGGCCATCCGAGGGTTGAAAACGGCCATAGTGCAGAGGAAAACCATGTGTCCAGCACATCTTCGTCCTGCCTGATTCCTGTACTCCCGCAGTGGCTGCATGATGACGGCTCAGTCCTGGAAACGGTAACAGCAGGGCATTTGTCGCAATACCACGCAGGTATCTGATGTCCCCACCAAATCTGCCTTGAAATACACCAGTCCTTAATATTATTCATCCATTCAAAATATGTATTCTCCCATCCCTTTGGAATAAACCGGACTGAACCATCCTCTGCAGCCTTTATTGCCGGCTCAGCCAGTGTCTTCATCCTGACAAACCACTGCTTTGATATGTTAGGTTCTATTATAGTCTTGCAGCGGTAGCAATGGCCTACTGCATGAGCATAATCCTCTTCCTTAACCAGGGCTCCGCTGTCAGTCATATCCTTAAGGATTGCCTTTCTGCACTGGAAACGATCCATTCCCATGTATGGACCGGCTTCGTTATTCATGACACCATCATCATCCATGACCTTTATCCTTGGCAGGCCATGCCGGCTGCCTGCCTCAAAGTCATTCGGGTCATGGGCAGGCGTAATTTTTAATGCGCCTGTGCCGAATTCCATATCAACGATATCATCCGCAATAACAGGTATCTCCCTGCCGATAACAGGAAGAATCAGCTTCCTGCCTATAAAATCCCTGTACCTCTCATCCTGTGGATTTACGGCAACTGCCGCATCGCCAGGTATTGTCTCAGGTCTTGTGGTAGCAACTATCAGAGAACCGGAGCCGTCTGAAAGGTCATAGCGCACATGATATAATTTGCCGCGGAGATTCTCATGTTCCACCTCCAGGTCAGACAATGCAGTCATGCATCTCGGACACCAGTTTATTATGTAACTGTCACGGAATATCAGGCCTTCCTCATAGAGGCGCACAAAGACCTCCCGCACAGCCTCTGACATTCCCTTATCCATTGTAAAACGCTCCCTGCTCCAGTCGCAGGAACCGCCAAGGCGCTTCAACTGATAAACAATCGTGCGTCCGTACTGCTCCCGCCATTCCCAGACCTTTTCAACAAATCTCTTCCTGCCGTACTCACTTCTTGAGCTTCCTTCTGAAGCAAGCTGACGTTCAACCACATTCTGAGTTGCGATACCGGCATGGTCCGTACCAGGCAGCCAAAGGGTATTAAATCCGGACATCCTCTTCCACCGGACAATAATATCCTGTATGGTGGTATTGAGGGCATGTCCCATATGGAGTGAACCGGTAATGTTAGGGGGCGGGATTACTACGGAAAACAAAGGACGGCCTTCATCGTGATTTGCCCGGAAATAGCCATTGTCCTCCCAGAATTTATACCACTTCTCTTCTACCTCTTTGGGCTCGTATATCTTATTCAGTACCTTTGAGTCGCTCAATTTCTTTTAATATCTCTCTCTCTGCTATATCAGGCAGGATCTCTCTCACTACCCTTTCCGCCACATCAGCAGCAATCTTCCTGACCATAGTCTCTATCATTTCATCAGTTATCCTGCTTTTTACCTCTGCCTCAACATTTTCAATACTGTACATAAAGGCCGGCGCTGCCTTTTCATGCTCATCAGGCTGCCCTGGCCTGTCATCGTGCTCTTTGACATCCACTGCAGTTTCTGTTTCCGCATGTTCTGATGTCATTGGACACATGACGGTTTCATCTGCACACAGAGTCTCCTCATTCATGGCGTTTTCCATTTCAGGAACATTAATAATACCTGTCAGCATTTCAGTGACATCAAAAGACCCTGCCTGAATATTCTCTTCAATGACGTCTTCCTTAATCTCTGACGCCTTCTTTTCTGAGACCTCCCACCCGAGCAGTTCCTCAATATTCTTCAGTGATTCCTTTACTTCTTCCGGAGGAACTGCCTCTTTCTCAAGGTACTCCTTAAGTGTGTTGACAAGCCTTGTCGGGTCAATAGGTTTGTTCACAATCCCGTAATCCAGGGATACTTCAGAGATTTTATTGAGTAATGGTTCTTCACTTTCAGCAAGAAATATAATGGGTATACTCCTGTATTTCGGATTCTCCCTGATAAACTGACTGACCTCAACACCATTAATACCCGGCAGGGACGGGTTCACAACGATTACATCCGGTACAAATTTGTCTATTGCTTCCATTGCGGAAACGCCATCACCAACCGCCTCTACCTCAAACCCCTCCAACTTAAGGAAATATGACGCTACCTGCTGCACTACGCCGTCTGAGTCTGCAACAAGAATCCGTTTCCCCATGGCTGCTCCTCCGTTCTGAATGTTATAAGGACGCTAACATACTACCCCGCAAAGTGTCAAGCCGGACTGCCTAACAGGTTATATCCGCTTAATTCAACTTTTTCTTTAATGCGAGGGACCTCTGATACACGGCTACCGCCCTGTCATGTTCCTCAAAGTTATTGGAAAAGTAGTGTGTACCGTCGTTCCTGGATACGAAGTAGAGATAATCAACATTAGCAGGATATAAGGCTGCGCGAATAGACTCTATCGTAGGACTGCCTATTGGACCCGGAGGAAGTCCGCGTTGTAAATACGTGTTGTACGACGATTTAAAGATGAGGTGTTTCTTCTTGAGATCGCCGTCGAAGTCTTCACCAAGTGCATAGATAACAGTAGGATCGCTTTGTAGAGGCATTTTACGTCTTAATCTGTTATGAAAGACCGCTGAGATAAGGGTTCGTTCACTCTCTGAACCAAGCTCCTTTTCTATTACTGACGCAAGGGTCACGACCTCCTTTATGCTCATATGCAGTTCAGATGCCCTGGCTGCCATCTCCGGTGTAAAGAGTTTATTGAACCTCATTATCATCTTTCGTACAATCCTGTCAGGTGAACTGTTTTTGACAAAGTAATAGGTATCCGGGTAGAGAAATCCCTCAAGGCTGTCTGTTTCTGAATCCAGATTCAGCAAACTGATTAATCCATGATTCCTGGTAAGCTGCCTGAATGTCTCTTTGTCCACAAGACCCTTGTCCTGCAGTATCTCCCCAATCTGGTCAATCCTGGCCCCAACCGGTATTGTCACCGTACGGTAGTTTACCTTCCCGTTCCTGAAAGATGATATAACCTCAAAGAGGCTCATATCAGTAGTAAAAAGATACTCACCTGCCCTGACATCCTTGTCTGACAAGAGAACCCTCCCGGCCAGCATAAATAATGTTTTGTTTTCAATAATACCTTCTTTCTGAAGATTGGCTGCGATCCACTTTAGTGTCACCCCTTCCGGCACCTCAAATATACGCACCTCAATATTCGAGCTCCTCATAGTAAGGAGGCTGCTGTATCCCGCTACAGAAATAAGAACAGCAAGAATCACGGCTGTTCCAATGATAATCCTGAACCGGTTAGATTTCATCCGAAATACACCCATTTACTACCAGATCGCAGCGTGGGGATTATCCCCCTTTACCCCTGATGCTCATATAATCCTGCAGTATGACTACAGCCGCCATTTTATCAATAACCTTTCCCCTCTTCTTTCTGCTGACATCAGCATCAATTAATACCTTTTCTGCAAAACGGGTGCTCAATCTCTCATCCATAAATATAACGGGAACCGTAACCACCTTCTTAAGTTCATCCGTAAATCTGGAAACTTTCTCTCCCTGAATGCCAATAATTCCACTCATCATAACAGGCATACCTACAACAATCTCTTCCACACCATAGTCTTCCATGATTTTTTTAATTGTTGCAAAATCTCTGTTCTGATCTGAACGGTGAATAGTGGTAAGGCTGTGGGCTGCTATCCCAAGCTCATCGCTTATAGCAACCCCAATCCTCTTGTCTCCTACATCCAGGGCAAGGATACGCATCTGCTATACCGGAAGTCAGCGGGATTCTTCCAGGTTCTTTACACGGCTTGAAAGTTCCTGGACAGTCTTTTCAAGCTTCTCAATATCTCTTTTACCAGGCATTGCCAGCTTATCAAGTGTTTTTTCCACTATAGAGCTGATTTTCCTGTCTATCTCTTCACTGCTCTTCTCTGCCTTTGCCATCACCTCATTCATCAGCTTCGCCGCATCACTCTGATTCAACTCCCCTTTTTTGACAAGATCATCAATAAACTCCTTTGCCCGTTCCTGAGCGCCCAGACCTGCGAGCAACGCCTTACGAATTACATCAAGCATAACCGCCTCCTTTTCCGGCCGGCCTTAAAGACCGGCACTACATTCCTGATATTTTTTTAATAACTTCTGCCACCTTATCCAGCGCCTCATTTAATCCTTCAGGCTTCCTGCCTCCGGCCTGAGCCATGTCCGGCCTTCCCCCTCCGCGGCCATCCACAAGACCAGCTATCTCGTTTATTATATCACGTGCATTGAATTTATCCGATAGGTCTTTGGTTACCATGACCAGAATAGCAGCCTTGCCATCCACCTCAGCGCCTACAGACACGATCCCTGAACCTATCCTGGAACGAAGTGAGTCCCCAAAATTTCTTAATTCATCTATGTTCATCCCTTCAGCCCTTTTAGACAGCACCTTTATACCGGCAACCTCGCGGATTTCAGATGCCACATCCTTTGCCTTTGATGCGGCCAGCATATCTTTCAGTCTTGCCATCTCCCTTTCCTGCTCCCTGACTGTTGAGACGAGGCGGATTGTCTTTAAAGCGGCATCTTCACGCACCCCTTTTACGGCCTCACAGACCTCTCCGAATCTGCTTTCTGTATCTTTTGAATATTTCAAAGACGCCTCGCCTGTCAGCGCCTCTATCCTCCTCACTCCTGAGGCAATCCCGCTCTCTGAAATTATCCTGATTACCCCTATGTCTCCTGTTGCCTTACAATGCGTACCGCCGCAAAGCTCCCTGCTAAAGTCCTGAACCTGAACGACCCTGACCTCATTGCCATACTTCTCCCCAAACAGGGCAGTAGCTCCCCCCTTCAGTGCACTGTCAATATCCATTACATGAGTAACAACCGGGACATTTTCCCTGATCTTCTCATTTAACAAACCTTCGATATCTTCAACCTCTCCTGCTGTCAGCGGTTTGAAATGTATGAAATCAAACCGGAGCCTGTCCGGCTCCACAAGAGAACCTGCCTGTTTGACATGTCCTCCGACTATCTGTTTTAAGGCAGCCTGCAGCATATGTGTAGCAGTATGGCTCCTTGCAGTACCCTGCCGCAGTCCTTTATTCACTTTCAGCAGACACTCTTCTCCAACCTTTACAGCGCCGCTGGTAACCCTGGCTTTACTGATGATAATATCAAGCGGTTTTATAGTATCCGTAATATCCATACTGCCTTCAGGCCCAAGAGCAACCCCTTTATCGCCAACCTGTCCCCCTGACTCGCCATAAAATGGTGTTTTATCGAACACTATCTCAATCTCATCTCCTGAGACTGCCATTTCAACATTAACCCCGTCTTTTAATATGGCTGCTATTCGTCCGGTTGACTCAATCTGCTCATAACCCGTAAATCCGGTCGAGACCCTGGATTTAAGCGACTGGTAAACAGGTTTTATCTTCTCCTGACCCACCCATGACCGCCTCGCCCGCTCCCGCTGCGTTTCCATGGCTTCCTGAAACCCTGCATCATCCAGTACGAGTCCGTTTTCCCTTGCTATCTCTGCAGTAATATCCAGCGGAAATCCGTAAGTATCATAAAGTTTAAACAGGGTCTCTCCGGGGATCGTCCTGCTTCCCTTCTCCTTAACCTGACGTATAACATCATCAAGGATCTTCATCCCCTGCTCAAGTGTATTTATAAAACCCTCTTCCTCCCTGTGCGTGACAGTAATGATTATATCCCTGTTCATATAGAGCTCAGGATAGTGCCCCTTCATCAGGTCTATTGCATGATCCACATTTCTGTACAGGAAGGGTTCATTTATTCCAATAAGCCTTGCATGCCTTGCACCGCGTCTCATTATCCTCCTGAGCACATAACCACGGCCCTCGTTTGACGGCATAACCCCATCACTTATCAGAAAGGATGCAGCCCTGATATGGTCGGCAATCACCCTTAATGATACACTGTGCCCGGAGTCATATGACACACCTGACTCCTTTGAAATTGCTCTGATCAGGGGCATAAAAAGGTCAGAGTCATAATTACTCCTGACACCCTGCACAACAGCCGTTATCCTCTCAAGCCCCATACCTGTATCAATGGACGGCCGCGGAAGCGGTATAAGTTCTCCGGAGGCCTTTTTCTCATATTGCATGAATACCAGATTCCAGAGTTCAAGGTATCTGTCACAATCACAGCCAACTGTGCACTCAGGCCTTCCACAACCTGTGCCGGCCCCCTGGTCAATTATAATCTCTGAACAGGGACCGCACGGACCAGTATCCCCCATCTGCCAGAAGTTATCCTTATCCCCAAGCCGGACAAGCCTGTCCTGCTGAATGCCTGTCATTGTCTTCCATAAATCATATGCCTCATCATCTTTCTTATACACAGAAACCCACAATTTCTCCTCAGGCAGACCGAGCACCCCCGTCAGAAATTCCCATCCCATGCTTATGGCCTCTTTTTTGAAATAGTCGCCAAATGAAAAATTACCGAGCATCTCAAAAAAGGTGTGGTGTCTGGCCGTAAACCCGACATTCTCGAGGTCATTGTGCTTGCCTCCGGCCCTCAGGCACTTCTGAATGGAAACCGCGCGACTGTAACCCCTTTCTTCCTCGCCGGTAAATACCCGTTTGAACTGGACCATTCCGGCATTGGTAAACAGGAGCGTCGGGTCATCCTGTGGAATTAAAGAGGAGCTCGTAACTACCGTATGGCCATTTCTTCCGAAATATTCAAAAAAAGACCTTCTTATGTCAGCCGATGTAATCATCCTGTTCTGTCCCTTTCAAAACACCCCTGATAATATCATAAGAAAAACCTCTTCGCCTGAGGTAATCTGACAATCTGCGGATCTCCCATTTGTCCAGCGGCAGGGAGCCGGACTTTCTGAGTTTTCTCCCGAGCGCCCGGCGGGCTGTATCAGCCTGTGAATAGTCACTTGAAACCTTACACAGCACATCGTCAATTATATCCTTTGCAACTCCCTTCTTCCTGAGTGCAGAGACAATCATCTGATGCCCGGCATTCCTCCTGTTTACAGCATCAGAAGCAAACCTCTCAGCGTAACGGCGGTCATCTATGTATCCGAGGGCCTCCATTTCAGCAGTGACATTATCAGCTATTTCTGCTGAATGCCCATTCCTGAGGAGCCTCTCTTTAAGTTCCCTCTTACTCCTGTCGCACATGCCAAGGAGACGCAGTGCAGTTTCCCGGGCCCTGCTTTTTTCATCACTGCTCATTGACCGGGCTATTTCTCCCATTTCGCGTCGCTGTCAGACTGTATCCCTTTGACCTTCAGCGCAAAATCATCCGGATTGTTGCATCGCATTAATGCCTCATCATAGGTAACCAGGTTGTCCTTAAACAGTTTGTAGAGAGACTGGTCAAAGGTCTGCATGCCATACTGGGAGGCTCCTGTCGCGATAACGTCATGAATCTTTCTTGTCTTGTCCTCATCCAATATGCATTCGCGTATGGTTGCAGTTGCGACCAGGACTTCTACTGCCGGCACCCTTCCCTTTCCGTTAGCCCTTGGCACAAGCCTCATGGAGATTACACCTTTGATAACCGATGCAAGCTGGAGGCGTATCTGCTTTTGCTGATAGGGAGGAAATATCCCGATAATCCTGTTTATAGTCTCAACAGCATCCACTGTATGCAGTGTGCTCAGCACAAGATGTCCTGTCTCTGCCGCCGTAATTGCAGTGGAAATAGTCTCGAAATCCCTCATCTCACCCACGAGTATTACATCCGGGTCTTGTCTTAAGGCGCTCCTGAGTGCGTTTGCAAATGTGTCGGCATCCTGACCAATCTCCCGCTGGTTTATCAGGCTCTTTTTGTCCCTGTACAGATATTCAATAGGGTCTTCTATCGTCATGATATGCATCGTCTTGTACGTATTGATATGTTCAATCATTGCCGCAAGCGAAGTGGATTTACCGCTTCCGGTAGTACCTGTAACCAGGATCAACCCCCTCGGTTCAAGTGCGAGCTTTTCCAGTATCTTCGGCAATCCAAGTTCAGATATGGTCATTATCTTCATCGGGATTACACGAAACACCATGCCTACTGAGCCCCGCTGCTGGAACACATTTACCCTGAAACGGCCAAGACCGGATACGCTGTATGAGAGGTCTACCTCTTTCCTTTCCACAAAGCGCTTCTTCTGTGAATCACTCATCATGGCAGAAAGAATAGCTATGGCAGACTCCTGTGACACTTTTCCCGCACTCTCGAGTAAGGTCAGCTCTCCATTAATCCTTACAACAGGATAACTTCCTACTTTGATATGCAGGTCAGATGCATTCTGGTTAACAATAATTGCAAGCAGGTCATTTATTTCCATAATTTATCCCGAACCTTTCTTTTCGGTTGTTTTGGCTTCATTCTTTTGCATGCCGCAGGCCTCTTTAATGCTGACTTCTATGTCCTTTGCCATAGGGGCATTGTCCTTCAATGTCTGCCTTGCATTCTCCCTCCCCTGGCCAATCCTGTCGCCCTTGTAGGAATACCATGAACCGCTCTTCTCTATGATTCCCCTGTCAATTCCAATATCGAGCAGCTCACCCAGCCTTGAGATCCCCTCATTAAACAGGATGTCAAACTCTGCCTGCTTGAACGGAGGGGCGAGTTTATTTTTCACTATTTTAACGCGAACCCTGTTACCTGTAACATCCTGTCCCTCCTTAATCGTCTCAATCTTTCTGATATCAAGTCTCAGCGATGAGTAGAACTTCAGTGCATTACCCCCCGTAGTAGTCTCCGGGTTTCCGAACATCACGCCAAGCTTCATCCTTATCTGATTGATGAAGATTACAGTTGTCATGGACTTGCTGATGGCGGCAGTCAGCTTTCTCAGCGCCTGGGACATTAGTCTCGCCTGAAGTCCCATGTGAGCATCACCCATCTCCCCTTCAATCTCAGCGCGGGGCACAAGGGCAGCAACAGAATCCACCACAATAACATCAATAGCCCCGCTTCTGACAAGGGTCTCAGCGATCTCAAGCGCCTGCTCCCCTGTATCAGGCTGGGAAATCAACAGGTCATCAATGCTGACACCGAGCTTTCTAGCATAACTGACGTCCAGTGCATGCTCGGCATCAATAAACGCAGCAACTCCGCCATTTTTCTGCGCCTCTGCAATCACGTGAAGGGACAGTGTTGTCTTGCCCGATGACTCAGGACCGAAGATCTCCACAACCCTCCCCCTTGGCATTCCACCCACACCGAGCGCAATATCAAGACCAAGGGACCCTGTAGAAATCACCGCCATATCCGCCAGCGTACCGTCTGTTCCCAGACGCATAATAGCCCCCTTGCCAAATTGCTTCTCAATCTGTGAAAGGGCCAAATCAAGCGCCTTCATCTTTTGATCTTTCTCACCCATGACCAGTCTCCTTTCTATTGTTCACATATCCTCCTGAATTTAACACAGTGGAATAAAGATTAGTATACACAGCCCCGGACGGCTTTAAATCACTCTTTATCAGGTGCAGGTTCATGACCTCAAATCTTTCTGGATTAATATCCTTCATATCATCAATCAATCCTGACAAATTACCCATACTTCTGTCAGACCGGATGCGCCCAAGTGTTATGTGGGGCGTAAATCTGCGTACTTCTGCGGGGAATCCCACCTTCTTTAATTCCTCTTCCACCCGCTTATTAAGTCTCAGGAGTGTGCTGCTGTTGTCCTTCAATCCAATCCAGACCACCCTCGGCCGCTTCATATCAGGGAACATCCCTATCCCTGAAACAGCAAGTGTAAATGATGATATGCCGTCAACCGCCGCATCCAACGCCTTTTCTATCTTACGGACCCCTGTCTCATCTGTCTCACCGAAAAACCTGAGTGTAAGGTGCATACCTTCCGGTCTTGTCCAGGAGACATCGGCGCCGGCAGTCTTCAGCCTCTCCTGAATACCTGATATTACAGCCTTTAATTCTTCCGGCAATGATATTGCTATAAAACAGCGCAACTGCATTACCCACCCTGCAATTTATTATACAATGACCGGCTCTTCCAGCATCATCCTTAGCATTTCCAGCGCTGCTTCTGACGCCTGCAGCTTTATAATATCCCTGTCACCGTCAAACCTGAACTCCCTGCACTCTGTATGAACAGACGAGGACAAGGCAATATATACAAGACCGACAGGTTTTGTTTCCGTTCCACCCGAAGGACCGGCTATGCCTGTGACTCCCACTCCGGCCTCAACTCCCCTTAATTTGCGAATACCCTCGGCCATGGCAACTGCAGTCTGACGGCTCACAGCGCCGTAAGTCCTGATAGTCTCATCAGGGACGCTTAAAAGCGCCCTCTTTGCATCATTGCTATAGGAAATAACACCGGCATCAAAATAATCAGAACTCCCCGGAACATTGGTTATCCTGTGCCCAATCAAACCACCTGTGCACGACTCAGCAATTGCCAGCCGCCATCCCTTCTTTCTGAGCAGCCTGCCTATTATCTCTTCAGCAGACTCCACTCCCGGTTTTAGAGCCATCCTGTCCCCCATCCGATCAATCTGATAAGAATACCGGCATAAACGCCCGCCAGGACATCATCAAGCATTATACCCCATCCGCCCCTTAATTTCTCGTCAATTAATCTGATGGGAAATGGTTTCAGAATATCAAAGAAACGGAATGCGGCAAAACCTGCAATCAGCAAACTGACACCCGCCGGGAGAAATAGAAAAGTAAAAAAAACACCGGCAATCTCATCTATTACTATGTGTGAGCTGTCTTTTGTCTTATAAATCTTCTCAGCCTCACCGGCAATAAAAACTCCGGCGATGAGAGTAAGTATTAGAATTACAGCATATGCTGTATACGAAACATCCCGGAGGAAGAAATAAGCAAGGATTCCCACAAGGCTGCCAACCGTTCCCGGCGCAACCGGGGAGTAGCCTGCGAAGAAACCTGAGGCAAGAAACCTGATCAGCAGGTTATAGAATGGCCGCACATAAATCAAATTACAAGACTGATACTATCATTGCATGTCATTGCTGTCAATAAAATTGAAATGTTATTCGCTTAAATACGGCTGCTCAAACCCCTCTGCGTAATCCAGATATGCAAGAGTCATGAAATGCTTATGTTCGTTTAACGATTTAAACTGAATCCCGGCAGCGTAGAAGTCTTCGAGAGACTTGACCCAGCATACCTTTCCTATTACAACCTCTGTCCTGTCTACCTTATATTCATCAGCAAACAGGAGATTTAGTGCAACCTCACACCCTACTTCCGGCGGTTTACTACAGTAAGTGGCGATTCCGCTGCGGCTGATATTGACTACTATTGCAGTAATAACCTCATTATGAGGGCACTGAATGTCTATCTCTTTTATGAAACTGACCCTTTTGTGCCTTCTCTTGTTAGTGACCATACTACCCCCTGCAGACAGATGTTAAATATCTCTTCGTCCTTCCAGCGATTTGACAAGGGTAAGTTCATCAGCATATTCGATATCACTTCCAACAGGGATACCGTAAGCTATGCGGGTAACGTGAATGCCCATAGGCTTAATGAGTTTTGTCAGATACATGGCAGTCGCCTCACCTGCCATATCAGGGTCCATTGCGAGGATAAGTTCTTCAACACCATTCTTCTCCACCCTTTTCAGCAGACTTTCAATCTTGATATCGTCAGGTCCTATGCCGTCAAGAGGAGACAGGGCGCCCATCATAACATGATACAGCCCCTTGTATCCCCCTGTCCTTTCTATAGTATAAAGCGTACCGGGCTCTTTTACAACAAGGATCTTGCTCCTGTCCCTTTTTGCATCACGGCATATGACACAGGGGTCATCTTCCGTAATATTGTTGCAGACTGAGCATAACCTGCTCTTGTCCTTCATATCTATGATTGCCTGCCCTATCGCCTTTGCATCAGGAGCCGGCATCTTCAGCAGAAAAAAGGCAAACCTTTGCGCTGTCTTCTGTCCAACGCCGGGAAGTTTTTTTAGCTCATCAATAAGCCTGCTAAAGGAGGTAACATTATTCATGCTACATTAAACCCGGGATATTCAATCCAAGTCCGCCTGTCATTGCCTTCATCTCATCTGCCAGCATATCACGGCCTTTCTTAAGCGCTTCATTTGCAGCCGCAACAATGAGGTCCTGCAGCATCTCAATGTCGTCAGGATTCACAACATCACGTTCGATCTTTACTGACAATACCTCCTGACGTCCGTTTGCCGTGACCGTTACCATTCCGCCGCCGGATGATGCCTCCACGATCTTACCGGCCGCCTCCTCCTGAACCCTGGCAAGCTGTTCCTGCATCTTCTGAGCCTGCTTCATAATATCCCCGAACATCTTTTTTGACATTTACCCTTATCCTCCCTTTCTGTTTCTTAACTCTATCAATTCACCGTTGAGTATATCAATTGCGTCTTTCACAATCGGATCTGAGAAGGCTTCTTCAACTTCCTCCTGCCGCTTCTCGTGAGCAGCAGCCATATATTCAGTCAATGCCGGACTGCCGGATTTCTTTGCAGCCGGGACAGATGCAGTAAATGTAACTCCACATATATCAGGCAGATAATTCTTTGCAATCCTGAGAACATGATCCCTGCTGTCTTTTCTCTCAATCAGATTAATAAAAATTGCCCCGCTGCCGTTAAATCCTACGGTAAGGATACCATTATCATAGCCTAAAGGAGTTCCCTGTTCAAGATAGGAAGCAAGGCTCGGCCTGCTGTTGTGTATGTCGTTGAGAATATTCTTCCATGCAGCAACAGGACATGTATCTGATTTAGATGCCTGAGGGTTAATCTGCTTTTCATCCGGATACTCATTCAATTTATCATCCTGCACATTCTTCTGGACCTCTTGCGCCTGAAACACGGATGACCGTTTATCGGGTACAGAATTATATTCTGCCCCGGCTGTCTGTTTTACGATCCTGTGTTCCATTTTTTCCAGCCTGTCAAGTATCTCATCAACCGCAGCAACAGGTCTAAGATTTGAGGCCCTGACAACAGCCATCTCCAGTGAGAACCTCGGATATGGAAACCACTTCATCTCATCAAGCACCTTTGCGAAAATTACAAACAGTCTCTGCAGATCCACTGTCTGCACATTCTCTGTCAGCCTGCCCATTTCAGCAATGCCCTCTTCCGGCAAATCAATAACCTCGGCGCCCATGCCAAGCATGACCATAGTCAGATCTCTCAAATACCCAACAACGTTTGAACAGAACTGCTTCACATCATAGCCACCGTCAATGGCATCTTTTATGATCAGCAGGGCCTTTGATGAATCCCTGTTCAATATGCTGAGTACAAATGGGGTTGTCATGCTGTCTGCCAGCCCCAGTATACATGACACATCCCCGCCTGTCAGATTGCCTCCTGTATAGGCTATCGCCTGATCAAGGAGACTCAGTGCATCCCTCATACTGCCGTCAGAGGATCTTGCAATTACAGACAGCGCATCTTCTCCGGCATTAATCCCCTCTGCCTGTAGGATAAACCTGAGACGTTCCACTATCTCCCTGTAGCTTATCCTCCTGAACTGGAAGTGCTGGCACCTTGAGTGTATTGTACCTGGAATCTTGTGGGGCTCCGTCGTGGCAAAGATAAAAATCAGATGCGGGGGAGGCTCTTCCAGTATCTTCAGCAATGCATTAAAGGCCGACGTGGAGAGCATGTGAACTTCATCAATAATATATATCTTGTATCGCCCTCTCATGGGGGCATAGCGGG
The DNA here is from genome assembly GCA_020851375.1 of Nitrospirota bacterium. Classification (NCBI taxonomy): domain Bacteria; kingdom Pseudomonadati; phylum Nitrospirota; species Nitrospirota bacterium. The sequence goes on from JADZCV010000044.1 coordinate 46,077, forward strand.
CATTCTCCTGGAGTTCCCGTACACTGTCCACTCCTGTGTGAGACGCCCCGTCAATCTCAATTACATCTACGGAATAGCCATCGGTAATCTCTTTGCACGACTGGCATTTCATACAGGGTGTTGGGGTCGGGCCATCGGAACAATTAAGAGACTTGGCAAGTATCCTTGCTACAGTAGTCTTTCCAACCCCCCGAACACCTGAAAACAGATATGCGTGTGCCATACGATCAGACCTGATCGCATTCTCTATAGTCTTAGATACGTGTTCCTGGCCTGTAAGCTCCTGGAAGGATCTGGGACGCCACTTTCTTGCAAGGACCTGATAACTCATAATGCCATTACATGCTGCGAAAAAAAACTCTCCGGTTGACACCTGTGGAAATTCTTAAACATTAACCTGTTTCCTGAACGCAACCGGGATTAGACAGGAGTAACTGCGGCACACAAAGGTGATTGCTTACCGATGCTTCCTTCCGGACCTGTCGGGGTTCACAAGCCTATGTTGCGCAGCCTCCTGCCCTGTTCCCGGCTGCGTTCAGGAAACAAATAGTGAAAATTGCCACGCAATTTTCCTGGCGGAGAGGGTGGGATTTGAACCCACGGTACCGTTACCAGTACACGTGCTCTCCAGGCACGCCCCTTAAGCCGTACTTGGGTACCTCTCCGGTCATTTCATGCTATCCTGCAATTTTAGGGGAATTGATATATCAGGTCAAGAGATAATTGACCGCATCAATCCAACCAGGATAGTCCCGGCAGTGCCTGATCCTGACTTCACTTCACCGTATCATCGTGATACAGTCATGTGAAGCTATACGCTGCAAGCTATAAGTGAAAATTGCATGGCAATTTTTCTGGCGGAGAGAGAGGGATTCGAACCCCCGCTGGAGTTACCCCCAGAACTGCTTTCGAGGCAGTCGCCTTCAACCGGACTCGGCCATCTCTCCGTGCGGTTAAGTATAGTCGAATTTATATTAATAGACAATTGACCGTTTGACAATGTATTTGCTGCAATATAGAATTTAACACAGGTGAGGTATGAGCAACTGGGGATGTCCACATGAAGTAAATGAAAAATGTACTATCGCAGAGGTCCGGCCGTGTGAACCCGGGATGAAAGGCTGCATATTGCATGGCCGCTTTGTCATCAGCAATGCCTCGAAAAGGCGCAGTGAAAACAAAAGTGACAAGACGCCCGGGAAATCCTCATCTAAGACACATCACCGCAGGAAGTAGCAGCCCTGGAAACCATCGGAATCTATATCCACATACCTTTCTGCAGGACTAAATGCCCCTATTGCAGCTTCGTATCAATTACCCCAGGTACAATACCTGAAGAAGAATATGTCAGCGCCATATTAAAAGAGATAGATACACGTTACAGCGAGACACAGTCGTCTTACGCTGAAACCGTGTATTTCGGCGGCGGAACCCCTTCACTCATCTCACCCGGCAGCCTGTCAACTATTCTTTCAGCTATTTCAAACAGGTTCAGGCTGATGAATCCTGAGATAACCATTGAGGCAAATCCCGGCACGATTGATCCGGCCAAACTCAGGGACTACAAAAAGGCCGGAATAAACCGCATCAGCATCGGCGTCCAGTCATTCAACGACCGGCTGCTGCAGGGCCTCGGCAGGTACCACAGCAGCAAAGATGCCCGTATTACCTTTGAATCAGCCAGAATGGCTGGATTCGATAACATAGGAATTGACCTGATCCATTCCATTTCAGGAGAGTCTTTGCAGGACTGGACAGATGATCTGATGGCTGCGGTATCCCTCTATCCTGAGCATATCTCGGCATACAGCCTTACGATTGAAGAAGCCACCCCTTTTCATCAGAAACAGGAAAAAGGTTCGCTGGTCCTGCCGCCTGATGAAGAACAGGCGGACATGCTCGTTGCGGCAATTGACACACTTGTTTCTGCCGGATATGAGCACTATGAAGTCTCAAACTATGCGCTGCCTGGTTTCCGGTCGCGTCATAATCAGACATACTGGACTGGCAGGGGCTATTTGGGTTTAGGTGTTTCAGCCCATTCATATCACAGAAAAGGATGGGGTATAAGAATAGCAAATACTCCTGACTTCAAAGATTATCTGAGCCGCATAAACAGGAATGGCACTGCAGTTGATGAAGAGGAAACCCTGTCCAGGGAAAACGCCATGTCTGAGGCAGTATTTTTGAAATTGAGGATGATGGTAGGGATTGACATAAAGGACCTTGAAATCAGGTTCGGGATTAAGATTGAAGAAGTATTTAAAGATGCAACAGAGGAGCTGAGGAATGATGGTCTTCTGATCTGTGATAATGACCATATCAGGCTTACACGCAAAGGTATCCTCTTTTATAATGACGTGGCGCTCAGGTTTGTATAAAGACACCTGCATAGGGATATTTATTTGACCGTTTAGATGTAATCATTTCAGTAAAATCTGAATTCTACCGTTTATATATACCATAGGAGGAAATCCATGGGCGCTTCAACAAAAAATAAAAGGGCTAATGTAAACGCAGATCTATCTATAGATCTCAGTCATCTGCATGAGGAGATCAAAAAGGAAATCTCAGGTGTTAACGGGACATTTGATAAGTTCCGGGGACTTCTCGATTCCTTCCGGGACATCATCCCTGAAGAAAAGCAGCGCTATCAGGCTGCCATCAAGGCATTGTCATGCACTTCAGGATTGAACCAGAACGAAATCCTTGGGGCTGCAGATGGTCAACTTTCGGAATTGAATAAATTTGAAAAGAAGTTCAAGTCCTCTCTTCCCAACTTGCGCGATGAACAAAAGAGAATGGAATCCAAGTCACTGGAGATCCGAATCGAGATATCAGCCCTGCGTGAGAAAATAGCAAGGCTGGAGCTGGAGGAACAGGAAATCCTGAGCAGTACGGCATCACGCGACGATGAGAGAAAATCCATTGAAAAGGAAATTGATAATGTGCTGTCAGGAATTGCGGAAGAGATTACAGAAATCAAGAGAAGGGTTGTTGAGTTTACCACCGGAATAAAAGAAGAAAACCCAAACGGTCTCTTTGAAAACTCTGACTATTCCCAAAAGAATCAGGAATATGAAAATTGCCGCGCCTGCGGACATAAGGCAAAATGGCACGAGCAGGCAAGAGCATGGAAATGCTCTACCTGCGGCTACGAAGAAGCAGAATTTAAAGATATGCCGGTATTATAGCCTTCGCTAAAATATTCGCGTCATCGCCTCTTTCCAGGAATCATGCTATCTGAACCGGTATGAGATCAGGAGACCGATGGAATCCTCTTCAAGAGAGGTTTTTGCTCCTGAGTCAGCCGGAAACGGCGTCATGGCTGTAAATCCCGCCGGCACATCACCCTTTCCGGTTACTGTTTCTTTAAATGCCTTCTTGTATGCACCGCCAATCCCCCAGTGAGCGCCGAGCTGATAATCTAAACCGCATGTCAGGTGTCTCTCTACATAGGCAGGAAAAATCAGGTTATTAAAGACGTCCGCTTCATCAATAGGGGCTTTGCCATAATTGAATCCGGCACGAAGCGCCAGCCTGTCATTGGCCTGATACTGGGCGCCGATTGCATAAACGTACTGATCTTCCCACCCGAATTCAAGCTTTGTCTGATTTGAATCCCCGATACCGTTCATATCGGTGTCAAATGAGTTGGAAGGACCTTTAAGAGTCACCTTGTCATGTGTGCCTGACCAGTTCAGCCACTTGATATCAAAATCAATCAGCCACTTCTTATCAGGACGAAATGCAATCCCAACAGCAGCCTGCTGAGGATAATCAAGATCCAGCTTGTAGATACCGGCTGTGCCCATTGCCCCATTATAGTTCTGTACATCGCCTGATCCAACCCGGTAGTCGCCGTCGCCAAAGACCTGTTCAGTCGCATAAGAAAACCCGATGGTGACCTTATCACTGACATCATACAGAGCGCCGACAGTTGCCCCGACCCCCAGCTGATTTGTAGGTCTTCCAAGGTCAAGATTGACATCCATCTGATTATATGCCCCCGGAGCAGGAGGATTGAACGGGACACTGCGAAGCCTCTCCATGATTGTTACAGACTGATAGTCAAGATTCAGTGATGCGCCGAGACTCAGTCTGTCATTGACATTCCATGCCACAGTCGGCGCCATCTTCCAGAACTGGATACCTGAGAAGCCGTCAAAAGTAACGTCATCATGCGTACCCGGGGCAACCCCTGCCATAGCATCGAGCGCAGTTCCAGGCATCATAAGCACCTCGCCGTAATCAACGCCAAGTCCTGATGTCGCAAACATGCCGCCCCCAAAATATACATTGTCACGGTTAAATGCCTTTGCAACCCATCCTACTGATGGTATGCCATATAATTCAGAGCCTCCGTTGGTGTTTCCGCCTCCCATTGAACCAAAGTCAACAGACCTCACAGGCATAAACGCCTCCATGCTGAAGTCAGCCCGTTCTCCTACACGCGCCATCCCCGCAGGATTGCTTATCGCCGTCATAGTGTCCAGCGGCGCTGCAGTTACTGCCCCTCCCATGCTCTTCTGCACCTGGCCTACCCCGATTAATTGATAACCATTCGTCGCCAGCACTGCTCCGGGGAAAACGCAGACTGCTGTCATAGTACACAGGATGATGAGGGAAATGTATGTGAGGGTGTGTTTCATCGAAATTCCTTTCTGTTTTGTTATGCTTAAACCGGGAATGCCGCCCGCTGAGCCATCTCAAGAAACCATGACGGCAGGATGCCAATGACGAGTGTACCGATAACAGCGATGGCAATCGCAATACCGCTGGCGGGCGTAGCCGCAAGATCAAACCTGTGCGTTGGCTCTTTCATGTACATCAGCATCACAATGCGTATATAGAAATATGCCGAGACTGCACTGAACAGCACGGCTATAACGGCAAGGGGGATCAGTCCCCTGCTTACAAGGGCTATGAAGATATAAAACTTGCCTACAAAGCCGCCTGTGGGTGGGATGCCGGCCAGCGAAAAGAGGAATATAAGCATCAGAAATGCCGTCAATTTGTTCGTTTTGGAGAGGCCCGTATAGTCATGTATATTCTCTCCCCTGAAATCCCCTTTTCTCATCATTATAATGGTACCGAATATACCCATATTCATCAGGGTATAAATCAGCATATAGAGCATCACGCTTGATATACCGTCGCGGCCTCCTGCAACAACACCGAGAAGTGCATAGCCGGCATGGGCAATACTGGAGTAGGCAAGCATCCTCTTTATGTTGGTCTGTACAAGTGCGAACAGGCTTCCTGTTGCCATTGTGACAACAGCCACAAGCGCAAGTATCGTCTCCCAGCTCGCTGCAACAGGACCAAGGGCATCTATGAATACACGGAGAATGGCAGCAAAGGCCGCTGCCTTCGGGCCTACCGACATGAATGCGGTAATTGATGTCGGCGCGCCTTCATAAACATCAGGAGCCCACATGTGGAATGGCACTGCAGCAACCTTGAAGCCAAAACCGGCCACAAGAAATATTACTGCAAGCAGCAACGACATATCCATGCTATCCTGCCCCTTCAGCGCCAAAGCAAGGTCAGTCAACTGAGTAGTTCCTGTCAGCCCGTAAATAAGTGAAATGCCGTATAACAGGACTCCTGATGAGAATGCCCCAAGGATAATGTATTTCATTGCAGCCTCGTTTGACCTGCCATAATGCTGCGTAAATCCGGTAAGAATGTATATAGAGAGGGCCATCAGCTCAAGCCCTACGTAGATGCTCAGCAGGTCTGTGCCTGACGCCATTATCATCATACCGCTAAGGGCAAACAGGATCAGCACATAATATTCTCCATAACTCCCCCCTTCAATCTTCATGTAATTTATCGAAAGAAGGATCGCAAGCAGGGTTGCGATATAAAACACAAATTTGAAGAACAGTGCATAACCGTCAAACATGAACATCCGGTCAAAGATATGGGCTATATTGTCTGAAAGCATCCATGTCTGAGCCCCGGCTATGATGACAACAGCGAGTGACAGATACGCTATAACGTGCTTCTGGCTCTTTGGCAATACCAGGTCGAACATAAGGAGCAGGCATGCCCCGGCCAGTATGATGATCTCCGGCATACTGAATATTATATTGTTTATGTCAAAATTCATGAATACCCCTTAAAATTATCATTTAATATACGCAGCCATACTTCCTGCGGCATTGAGCTGTTCCAGCAGATGATTCACGGACGGATGCAGCAGTTCCATAAACGGCGTTGCGTTCACACCGATCCAAAAGACAAAAATAGCAAGGGCCGCCATTGCAATGAATTCCCTGGTGTTTACATCGCGCGCATCATGTATGTGCCCCTTGTGATTTACCTCGCCAAGGGCGAACCTTTTATACATACTGAGCAGATAGACTGCACCCAGCATAGCGCCTATGATTGACAGGCCGCCGGCTAACTTGCTGTACCCGAAGGCGCCCACCAGGATGAGGAATTCGCCGATAAACGAATTAGTCCCCGGAATAGCAAGCGATGACAGCATGAAAATCGTAAAGAAGGTCGTATAGACCGGCACCACCTTGGCAAGCCCGCCATACGCATCAAGCTCCCTCGTATGCGTCCTCTCGTATATCAGCCCTATGCACAAAAACAGCGCCCCTGTTGAGATGCCGTGATTTAGCATCTGCATAATGGCCCCTTCAACACCTGCGGAATTGTATACAAACAACCCCAGTGTCACAAATCCCATATGACTTATACTCGAGTAGGCAATCAGTTTCTTGATGTCGCTCTGGGCAAGTGCAAGATAACCTCCGTAGATGATCCCTATGACAGACATAACCAGTACAATTGGAGTAAAATACCTTGCCGCCTCCTCAAAAAGAGTAAGGTTAAATCTTATGAGGCCGTATGTACCCATCTTGAGTAGCACGCCTGCAAGTATAATACTGCCTGCGGTCGGCGCCTCCACATGGGCATCCGGCAGCCATGTATGAAACGGGAACATCGGGACCTTGATTGCAAATGCAATAAAGAATGCAAGAAATACCCAGAACTGGAATGCAAACGGATAGTTCTGCTTCATCAGTTCCATAATGTCGAAGGTCTGTCCTCCGGCAAAATAGAGTGCAATAATCCCGATAAGCATGAGCACGCTTCCGGCCAGCGTGTAGAGGAAGAATTTGATGGCTGCATATATCCTGTTCTTCCCACCCCAGACACCGATGATCAGATACATAGGTATGAGCATAGCCTCCCAGAACAGATAGAAGAGGAAGAAATCAAGGGCGCAGAATACGCCTATCATGGCCGTCTGCATGACAAGGAGCGCCATCATGAATTCCTTCACCTTATGCTCTATGGAACGCCATGACGCAAGAACGCAGATCCATCCAAGCAGGGCTGAGAGGAATATAAAGAGCACACTTATCCCGTCTATGCCCATATGGTATGTAATATTCCAGGAAGGGATCCAGTTATAATGTTCAACAAACTGCATATTATGTGTCGTGCGGTCGAAATTTAACACAATCGGGATCGCGACCAGGAAATCAACGACAGTAAAACCAAGGGCGATCCACCTCGCAGCAGTGTTATTCTTTATAAACAACAGGACTGCAGCGCCCAGCAGCGGAAGGAATGTTACTATGCTCAGTATTGGTAATTCCATCAACCCCTCACAATCACGGAAAATATAAAGATGATCACCATGATCCCCACAACCATGCCTATGGCATAGTGCTGCAACAGGCCTGTCTGAACCCTTCTGACGCCTGCACTCAGAGACATAATAATCCCGGCAATTCCGTTAACAGCCTTATCAACCAGGTTTCTGTCAATCCAGAAACCAAGACGCGCAACTGCATAAATAGACGGCATGACGGCCGTATTCGCTATCTCTGTAATAAAACCTTCCCAGGCGCCGACAGGCTTCCTTGCAAACCACATGAATATGCGAGATCCCTTCCTGTAGAACCAGTCTGTATCAGCGCTTATCGTAGGCTCAGGATCAAGTTTTTTAAGTAGCAGGAAGAAACCAAGGGCGGTAAACATAAGTATACCGAGTGCGCTCGTTACATGGTCTGCTGTATAGGGTTCGAAGTGAACCGGATACGGAAGCACCCTGTAGAGCTGTCCCGGTACAACACCGATCGCAATGCACAGAAACGCTGCTATGCCCATGGCAATAAGCATGTTCACAGGCGGCTCCTTCGGCCTGAGACCGGAGTCCTTGCCAAAGAACATATAGTACGGGAGCTTGAGGCCTGTATGAAGAAACGTTCCTGCTGACGCCATTGTCAGAAGCAGTGCAACAACCGGCCTGTGGTCAGCCGCAGCCCCGGCGACTACCATGGATTTACTTACGAAACCGCTGAACAGAGGAAACGCCGAGATCGCAAACCCGCCTATCATATAGAGCGTCAATGTAACAGGCATGGTCCTGTACAGACCTCCGAGCTCCGTAAGTTTCCGTCTTCCGGTCATATATATGACAGCGCCCGCCCCCATGAACAGGAGCGCCTTGTAGAGGATGTGAGAAAAGGCGTGAGAGACAGAACCATTGAGCGTCATATACGTGCCCATGCCGACGCCGGCCACCATGTACCCAACCTGACTTACAATGTGATATGCAAGAAGTCTCCTGCAGTCATTCTCAAGCACGGCATATACAACGCCGTATAGCGCCATAATCACTCCGAGCCATACCAATAATTCCGTTCCCGGGAATGCCCTGACAAGTACGTACACTGCAGTCTTGGTTGTAAAGGCGCACATGAACACAGCACCTGTAACAGTAGCCTCCGGATATGCATCAGCCAGCCATGCGTGGAGCGGCGGGACAGCAGCATTAAGGATAAAACCAATCATTATGAGATAGAAGGCAGCGCTTCCATTCTGCTCAATCGGTCCAAAGAGTATGGACCCTGTCTCTGCATAATGCAGTATAATACCGCCAAGGAGGAATACCCCGCCTGCAACATGCACGAGAATATACCTGAAACCTGCATTAACTGCTGACTCTTCCCTCTGGGCAAAAACCAGATAAGCAGAGGCAAACGCCATGATCTCCCAGAAAACGAAGAGGGTAAAGTAGTCGCCGGCAAAGGTCACGCCAAGCGCACTTCCTATATAGAAGTATGCCGCCATATGCTGGCCCGCATCCTTGACATGCAATCCATACATCATCCCGATAAACGCCATTATGGTAAAGACATAGGAGAATACGAGACTCAGTTTGTCTATTTTGGCAAAAATAATATCGTGACCGAGGAAGTTATATACACCATAAGTTCCCTGAGATGCATTTATGCAGATAAGGAATGCAATGGCCGGTATGACAAGAAGATATGCCTTTTGAACCCTTCCCCATAAAAACGGGATCAGGAAGGCGCCGGCTATAAAAAGTATGGATGGATGGAAGAACGCCTCAGTCATAATAATCCTCTTTCTTCATCAGTTTCCCCTGATGGCCCAGGAACTTTGAGACTACAATAATAAGGACGCAGGATACAAAACCATATACAGCTCCCCACCCCGGTATCTTATCCCATATGTAATGGGCATGTTCCCTGGGAACCACGAAATCAGCGGCAAACACGACAACAAGAATTATGTAGAGAATAATCCTGTTGGTCTTTGCGTTCTTTGAATCACCTATAAAATTAACAATCTTTTCAAGCATTGATCGTCTCCTGAAAAAGTCCGTCCCTTACCTTATTACCACCTTAGCCAGACTGAGGAAGTAATCCGGATAAATACCAGCTATTACGGATATCACTGCCGTTATTACAAGAGGTATCGCAACAAGCGGTATCTCCCTGACTTCGCCATGTCCGTGGCCATGATCATCATGGCTGTCTTTATGCAGTTCATGGTCCCATTCCTTATGATGAGCGCCCCCCTCTTTTTCAAAAAATGCCTTGTAGGTTATAGGCAGGAAATATGCCGCATTAAGGACTGTACTGACAAGCAGGACAATAAGTATAGGCACCTCATGCGCCTCGATCGAACCCATGGCAAGATACCACTTGCTGATAAACCCTGCCGCCGGAGGCACCCCTATCATGCTTAGCGACGCTATAAAGAATGCAGTCATCGTCCAGGGGAGTTTTCTCCCTATGCCTGAGAGCTGGCTTATCTCTGTCTTGTGCGCCGCGCAATAAATCGAACCGGCACAGAAGAACAGTGTAATTTTTGAAAACGCATGATTGGCAATATGCACAATACCGCCAACCATACTGCTCGGTGTCAGCAATACAGCTCCCAGCACCACATAAGAGAGCTGACTCACAGTTGAGTAGGCAAGCCTTCGCTTAAGATTATCCTGAGTCAGGGCATATACTGAAGATAATATTATCGTGAATGAAACAACATAGGCTGTTGCGATACCAAGATGAAGGTCACGCAGGAGGTCAACTCCAAAGACATGAAAGACCACACGGAGCACGCAGAAGACACCCATCTTGACAACAGCAACTGCATGCAGGAGTGCGCTGACAGGGGTAGGCGCGACCATTGCAGCAGGGAGCCATGCATGAAAAGGCATGATTGCAGCCTTGGCAAAGCCTATAAGGAAGCATATATAGACCACTGTCAGAAGGATCGGCGAGGCATTCACGCCGGCAAGGAGGCCTTTCGGCGCCAAATCAAGGGTGCCGGCAATATAGTATGTCAGTACAACAGCGGCCAGCAGGGCTGTCTTTGATGTTCCAACCAGATATATTATATACTTTTTACTGCCTGCCCATGACTCCGGCGTCTCCTTATGATAAACAAGCGGATAAGTTGCAAGGCTCAGTATCTCATAGAATACAAGGAGAGTGAACAGATTTGCGGCAAATGCCCCTCCCACTGCGGCAAATATGCTTACCGTAAAGCATGCAAAAAACCTTGTCTGCGCATGCTCTTTACTGCTTCGCATGTAGCCGACTGAATATACCGACGCCAGTATCCAGAGGAACGACGCGATCGTGGCAAAGACCATGCCGAGGGCATCCACCCTGAACTTAAAGTCAATGCCAGGCATGACGTTAAACAACGAATACTCAATGGTGTTGCCGGCAAGGATGACCGGCGCCATTGAGATTACTATAAGGAACTTCAGGATGGCCGCCACAAATGAGGTAATATCCCTCTGGTTCGGCATCTTATTGAATCCCAGCACTACAAAAATAGCTATAAAGGAAACGGATAATGCCAGCAGCGGCCTTACTGATTCTATAACTTCCACTTAATCATCCTTTCATTGTCCTGATCTCATCAACATTTAGTGCTGCCTTATTTCTCACAAGCGCTATCAGTATGCCAAGGGCTACAGCAACTTCCGCAGCAGCAACCGTTATTACAAATATGGAGAATACCTGCCCGCGCAGGTCCTGATGATAGTAGGAAAATGCCACAAGGTTGATATTCACAGAATTTAAAATCAACTCAACCGACATCAGGACTATCAGAATATTCCTTCTCAGCAACACGCCTGCAGTCCCTATAATGAAGAGGACTGAACTTAAAATTATGTACCATGACACAGGGACCATGCTACCTTAGCTCCTTTTTTCCCAATACAATGGCTCCCAGCAGCGCCACAAGAAGTATCATTGAAATAATCTCAAACGGGAGAAGGTACTTTGTAAATAATGCGATACCCATCTCCTTAACAGTTCCGTCAAGCCTTCCGGGTGTAGCAACGGTCATATCAGCAAATTTGCTCCTGGATAATATAAACACCATCTCGGCAACAAGTATAACAAGCAGGGCTATTATCCATGAGAACCCGCCGGAAATAAACCTCGTCATGCTTGCCTGGCGAATATCGAGCATCATTATTACAAACAGGAACAGTACCAGGACTGCACCGACATATACGAATACCTGAACCACTGCAAGGAATGGAGAGCGCAGCAGCACAAAAAGCGCAGCCATCTGAAGGAAGCACACCATAAGAGACAGCACACTGTGCACAGGGTTTTTCAACGTCACCACCCCTGCTGCCGAGACTATTGCAATAACCGCAAATATAAAAAAGAAGATCATCTCAGCCATTACCACCACCTCTTTTGTGAGCTCAAATCCGCCTTCACTACAACACCATCTTCATCCCTTTCAAGCCTTGCCCTCGTTATCACACCACCCTCAAAATCAAACGGAACCGGCTGTGGTCCAAGCAGCTCTTCCTTGGAGCGAAGCTGCCGCTGCATCGTCTTGCCTGCAAGTTCATACTGTCTCCCAAGTCTGAGGGCCTCAGTAGGACAGGCATCTTCACACAAACCGCAGAACATGCAGCGCAGGAGATTTATCTCCCATCTTGCGGCAACCCTGTCAGCAATGCCTTTCCCTGTCTTATCCTCCATCGGGACGACTGTAATGCACTGGGTCGGACAGGACTTGGCGCAGAGCTCGCACCCTACACACAACTCCCTGCCTTCCTTATTCCTGTTCAGGGTATGCAGTCCCCTGAATCTGCTGTAAGGCACCCATGTCTCTTCATCCGGGTACCTCATGGTTATAGTCTTTGTGAATGTATAGCCGAATGTAACTGCAAGCCCCTGAATGAGGTCTACAAAAAAGACCTTTTTCAGAAGATCCCTGATGCTGATATTGCACTTTTCGTTTTTGTTCATATGATCACCAGCCCGGTAACAAGGATATTCAATAAAGACAGCGGCAGGAGTATCTTCCAGCCGATTGTCATAAGCTGATCAAACCTGTACCTCGGGAATGTAAACCTTACCCACATAAACAGATATATAAATGCCACTACCTTTAGCACAAACCAGACAATTCCAGGAAGAAATGATGGTCCATCCCATCCTCCGAAGAACAGGATGACGCCAAGCGTAGATATTGTCACCATAGCCACATATTCAGTCAGCATGAAGAAAGCAAATCTCATGGCGCTGTATTCCGCATGATATCCTGCGCCAAGTGTACCCTCATCCTCCGGCATATCAAAGGGAATACGGTTAATCTCCGCCACGCCGGCTATCAGGAAGATAAAGAACCCGACAGGCTGATATATGATATTCCAGTGCCAGCCATACTGACCCTTTACAATGTCAAGAAGGCTGAGGGAATTTGCCATCATCACAACCCCAACAGCGGCAAAACTGAGGGCAAGCTCATAACTGATCATCTGCGCGGATGACCTTAATCCGCCAAGCATTGGATATTTGCTGTTTGATGCCCATCCGCCGAGTATTATCCCGTAAACACTCAGGCCGGCTATGGCGAGCACATACAGAATTCCCACATTCATGTCCGATATGTAAAGTGTGAGTTCTTTATTGATAAACGGGATGGTGACACTCTCGCCAAACGGGACAGTCGCGTAAACGGCAAAGACAGGGACCATGGCAATAATGGGCGCGATCTTGAACAGGAATCTGTCAGCCTTTGCAGGTATGACATCCTCCTTGAACATAAGTTTCAACATGTCTGCAAAGGGCTGAAGCAGACCGTGCGGTCCTGTGCGGAACGGGCCAAGCCTGACCTGAATATGTCCTGCTACCTTTCTTTCCATATAGGTCAGTGGAAGAGGGAGCATGAACAGTATCAGGGAAACTATAACGACCTTGACACAGATCAACAGGACTTCCAGTACATTAACCAGCATCGGATTCATGTTAATTAGTTCAGTCACTTATCTCTTTCTCCCCCACATATAGTTGATCATTTCAAGATACCTTGAGTTCATTCCCCTCACTATGGTATGGATATGAAATACGATGTTCCGCAGGACCTTATATATCAATCTGGGATTATTATCTATCAGTTTTTCGAATTCATCCTTATCAAGGATATATGTCTTCGTATCTGCAATCGCAACTATTGTCGCTGAGCGCGGTTTTTCATCAAGGAACGACATCTCCCCGAAAATATCTCCGTCTTTATGCAGCATAAGTGTCAGCAGATCCCCTTCAGGAGATGTCTTGCAAGCCTTGACCTCGCCTTTTTTTATGATATAGAGGGACTGTCCATTTTCACCTTCTTTAAAGACCGTTTCCCCTGTAGCATAGTCCTTTTGTTTCAATGCCCCGGCCAGGACGCCAAGTTCCTGGTCATTGAGGTCTGACAGAAAACCTATTTCCCGGAGTGACTTTGGATCAATCATTTTCATCTCCTCCATGCCGGTTGCAAAAGCCGGCGCTGCTAAGCCAGAGATACGCTTACCCGAGGTAAACCTTCTCCAATCTTAAAAAACATATTAACACAGACATCTGTAAAATTCTCAGGTATAAACACTACTCCTTTTGCCATACCTTCATTTATCTTTGCAGTCAGATATGCCTCATGCGATTTACTCTTCACCTTTACCTTTACACCCTCTGTTACACCAAGAGACAGGGCATCTTCTGCGTTCAGCTCTGCAATGGCCTCATTCATAATCTCCCTGAGCTTTTCAGCCTTAAGTGAAAGCCTCCCTGAATGGTAGAGGCAATTCCCGGTAATCAGGGTAAACGGGTATTCAGTGTCCGCAGTCCCTGAGGACGGACCTGAAAATTTACCAGTGCTGCCCAGGTGAGAGGATTCACCCCCTGTCAACTGCAGTACCGCCCCGTTACCGTTCAGGCTTTCAAAACTTATGTCACTGTATCCCGCTACAATCCCTTTGATCTCATCGAATATACCAGCGGCTGATCTGACCCCGAAAGACGGCACCAGTGCCTCGCCTATGGAGGAAATTATCTCCCAGTCAGCCTTTACATCACCCTGAGGCTCAAACAGCCTGTGTACCCGCTGAACCCGCCCCTCCTGATTTGTAAATGTGCCGTCTTTTTCTGCGAAGCTTGCTGACGGAAGGACGACATTTGCCATCTTCGCTGTTTCCGTCATGAACATATCCGAAACAATAAGAAACCTGACCTTGCCAAGCGCCTCCCTTGCAGCCCTGCCGTCAGGAAAATCCGAGACCAGATCTTCACCTGCAAGATAAAGCGCCCCGACCTCTCCCTTCAGAGCAGACTGAATAATACCGTCACATCCAAGACCTGTCCCGTCTGCTTTTTTATAACCAGGCAGGAAGGCAGGATGAACACCCATATCCCAGGCCCCTCTCTGGTTGGCCCTGTCAAGGAGCGGGATAAACCTGACATCCCTGCCAAGTCCTTTAAGTGCAGCCCCAAGTCCATTCAGATAGCTTAACTGCGAGCCGGCCCTGAGGACATCTGTACCTGCTGCTATGGATACACTGTTTGAGTTCTTTATCAACTCTGCGGCCCCGGCAATCTCCTTATCCGGAGAACCTTTGCCCTGGCCTGTTATAATGCCGGTAATAGCGCTTATTATTTCACCTTCAGCCCCCGGCCTGCATCTGAATGACATCCTGGCAGAACTATCGAGCCTGACACCACGGGCTGAAACGATGATTATGTTCAGCCTCCTGTATGAAGATATCCGGCGGATTATGTAATCTGTTACAGGATTTTCCTCTGAGATGCCCGAACCTATAATAATGAGGGTGTCTGCCTTTAAGGCATCGTACAGAGAAACACCACCGTTATTTAATCCAGTGACACCTATGAATTCTCTGGCTGACTCACTGCTCCACCTGCTGCCTGTATCAAGGTTGCCGGATTTAAAGGCCACCCTGATGAGCTTCTGGAACAGATAAAGCTCTTCATTTGTCAGCCTGGCTGAGGCAACGCCACCCATCTTTTCACCCATTTTCAGAGACTGAGCAAGGCCTTGTTTTATAACATCCATAGCTTCACCCCAAGTAGCAGGCTCAAGTTTTCCATCAACCCTTACAAACGGAGTAACAAGCCTCTCGTGGCTGTTAATGAACGAATAACCATATCTGCCGCGCACACAAAGTGTCTCATTGTTGATGCCTGTGTCAGGCTTTGAAATAACCCTTAAAACCTCGCCTTTCCTTGCCTGTACCGTCAACTGGCAGCCTGTACCGCAATAAGTGCAGACAGTATCCGCACCGGTAAGGTCCCATGGCCGCGACTTGTATCTGAATGTCCTGCTCATCAGTGAACCGACAGGACATACCTCAATACAGTTGCCGCAGTGATCACAATCAAGGTATTCTTTGACAAAACTTGTCTCCTGGGTCCCTGCACCGCGTCCTATTGAGCCGATCACATTGGCGCCGACGACCTCGGCACAAATGCGTACACACCTCTTGCACTGGATACACCTGTTGATATTCTGGACTATTACAGGACTTAAGATGTAATCCTCTTCATGGAATCTGCGTTTTCTGTCACTGAAAGGACTCTGCCTCGGACCAAACCTGAAAGTCACATCCTGGAGTTCGCACTCACCACCCTTGTCACATACAGGGCAGTCAAGCGGATGATTCGCGAGCAGCAGCTCTATCATGGAAGATCTGGCAGACGTTACCACAGGCGACTCTGTCAGGACCTCCATATTATGCATTACAGGTGTCACACAGGATGGCTGAAGTTTCTTTTGTCCCACTATCTCGACAAGACATACCCTGCACGAGGCAAGCTTGCTGAGTCTCGCGTGATAACACATGGTAGGGATCTCAAATCCTGCGCTGCGTGCAGCATCAATTATCAGCGTCCCGTCGTCTACAGTTATCTCTTTGCCGTTTATCTTAACGGTTGCCATTAACCATACACCTCTTGTTCTTTATATGATACTCAAACTCTTCCGTGAAGTTGTTAAATGCGCCTCTTAGCGCCATAACAGCGCCGTCACCCAGCGGACAGAATGTCCTTCCGAAAATATCCACGCACAATTTCTTCAGCAACTCCATGTCACCCTCTTTACCCTGACCATGTTCGATACGCCGCATGACCTTTACAATCCAGTCAAGGCCTTCCCGGCACGGGGTGCACTTTCCGCATGATTCATGATGAAAAAATTCATGAGTGATAAGGGCAGCCTTTACTATGCACATGCTGTCATCAATAACGACAACGGCGCCGCTTCCAAGCATCGTACCCTTTGCCGCAAGGGAATCAAAATCCATTGGCGTATCAAGATCCTTTTCCGTAAGCATTGGAGCTGATACACCGCCTGGTATCACGGCCTTTAATTTCTTCCCCGGCCTGATGCCTCCCGCATGTGTAAATATAATCTCTCTGAGAGGCGTCCCCATTGGAAGCTCATACAATCCCGGCTTATTCACGCTCCCGCTGATCCCGAACAGTTTCGGCCCCGGGCTCTTTGCCGGACCTATAGAAGCAAACCACGCCGCACCCCTGTTGACGATATGAGGTATGCATGCGAGCGTCTCCACATTGTTTATCACAGTAGGCTTTCCAAAAAGCCCGACATGCGCTGGAAACGGCGGCTTGATACGCGGCAGTGCCCTCCGCCCTTCGATAGACTCAAGCAGTGCAGTCTCCTCGCCGCAGATGTAAGCCCCAGCCCCCCTGTGCACGTAGATATCATGACTGAACTTCGTTCCCAGAATATTCTTCCCAAGGTAGTTCTTCTGATAAGCCTCTTTAATGGCATCCTCGAGCCTGTCTGCACCAAGGCTAAACTCTCCGCGGATATAGATATATGATGTATCAGCCCCGATAGCGTATGAGGCGATAACCATACCTTCTATCAACTGGTGGGGGTCATATTCTATGATTGCCCTGTCTTTGAATGTACCAGGCTCCCCTTCATCAGCATTACAGCAGAGGTATTTCTGCAGAGTCGGGTCCTTGGGGATAAAGCTCCACTTAAGCCCGGTGGAGAAACCTGCACCGCCGCGCCCCCTTAACCCCGAATCCTTCACCATCTGGATAAGCGAGTCCGGCGTCATCTCAAGCGCCTTCTTCAGGGCCTGATAACCGCCGCTGCTCATGTAAGAGGTAAGCTTATATGAATCCGGCATATTTATATTTTTTAAAAGTACTGGTTCAAACATAATCTACCGTAAACCGTTCAGTATATCCTCAACCTTTGCATCATTAAGGTTTTCATAATACTTGTCATTTATTTGCATCATAGGCGCTGTGCCGCATGAACCAAGACACTCAACTGTCGAGAGGGTAAACTTCTTATCCGGTGTCGTCTCTTTGACCTTAATACCAAGCTTTCTTGAAATAACGTCCACTATATGTTCACCATCCAGAATAGAGCATGAAATATTGGTACAGACCTGTACATGATACTTGCCGACAGGCTTCTTATTGTACATCGTATAGAATGTCGAAACCTCGAAGACAAGGACCGGCTGCACGCCAAGTATCTTTGCGATTTCCCTCATACCCTCTTCAGTAATATAGCCATATTCCCGCTGGACAACATAGAGGCAGGGCATGATACACGAACGCGCCGTTGCATATCTCTTTCTTATCTCTTTTATCTCGTTTGCCGCTGCTTCTGAAAGCATCCCTGTTTCCTCACTTGTCAACTTCACCAAATACCGGGTCAAGGCTTGAAATTACCGAAACAACATCAGCAAAGTATGCGCCCCTTGACATCGGGTCTATACTCTGCAGATTCACGAAGGATGGGGCCCTGATCTTGACCCTGAAGGGTTTTTCAGTCCCATCGCTCTTTATATAAAAACCAAGTTCTCCCTTCGGCGCCTCTATAGAGCAATAGACCTCGCCGACCGGGGTCTTGTATCCGTGTGATATGATTTTGAAATGGTGGATGAGGGCCTCCATGTTGTTATACACGTCCTTCCTTGGCGGTGAAACGATATCAGGCGCATTGGCATTGACCGACCCGTCAGGTAACTGCTGCAGCGCCTGGGATATTATCCGGGCCGCCTGCCTCATCTCCTCCACCCTGCACATATACCTGTCAAAGCAGTCGCCATTGGTGCCTACCGGTACGTCAAAATCAAACCTGTCATAAACCAGATAAGGCTCATCCTTACGTATATCCCACTTGACCCCTGACCCCCTGAGAGAAGGGCCTGTGAGCCCGAGGTCTGTCGCATCCTTTGCAGACAATACGCCTATACCCTTAGTTCTCTGAAGCCATATCCTGTTGCCGGTCAGGAGTGTCTCATATTCATCCACCCGCTTCGGAAATATTTTAATAAACTCAGTGCATTTCTCTACAAAGCCCGCCGGAAGGTCTCCCCGCACTCCGCCGACCTTCATATAGTTGTAAGTCAGCCTGGCGCCGCAAAGCATCTCGAACAGATCAAGTATCATCTCCCTTTCACGGAATGCATACAGGACCATAGTCATTGCGCCGAGGTCCAGTCCCCAGGCGCCAATCGCAAGGAGATGACTTGATATGCGTGATAACTCAGAGGTGATTACCCGTATGTATTTGCCCCTCTCTGGTATCTCAAGGCCAAGCAGTTTTTCCACTGCCATTACATAGCCAAGGTTGTTGGTCATACTGCTGAGATAGTCAAGCCTGTCAGTGTAAGGCACAAACTGGCCATAGAGGAGATTTTCCGCAATCTTTTCCATCCCCCTGTGCAGATACCCTATATCAGGGTCCGCCTTGACTATCTTCTCACCCTGCAGATGGAGGACAAGGTGCATAACACCATGGGTAGAAGGGTGCTGAGGCCCCATGTTAAGGGTCATCTCACGGGTTATCAAGTCCATATTATTTGTTGTAATGTCTAAAGTTTCCGCCATAATGTTCCCATTCATCTACTCACTACTCATTGCCCATTGCTCATTGCTTCTTCTCCACTCCGCACGGATTATACTGATCCTTATATCCAACAAGCGGATAGTCTCTTCTAAGCGGATGTCCCTCCCAGTCCGGGGCCATATAAATCCGTCTAAGGTCAGGATGTCCTGTAAATACAATCCCTACAAGGTCATAAGCCTCCCTCTCCGCAAAGTTGGCACTCTTCCAGACTGATGTTACGCTCGGGACGCTCTCACCCTCTTTGACCCTCACTTTAAGCCTTATACGATGTTTGTGTGGTATGGAATAGAGCTGATAGACGACCTCAAAATAAGAATTGAGGGGACGGCAATCCGTGCCTATAATGTCTGACAGAAAATTAAACTGAAAATCCAGGTCATACTTGAGGGAATTGCATACATCCGCAATATCTTTAGTCGCAATCACATGGGTTATCTCACCACGAAATACTGCAGTCTCAATGATTGATTTACCGAACCTGCTCCTGATCTTTTGAACAAGTACCGGATGTTCTGAAAGAACTTCTTCTTGTTTTAGCTCATTCACGTCCATCACATTCAGCTCTTAAACTTTTCAAGCACAGACGGCATCTCCCGCCGTATCTTCTCCTGTAATTGCAGGAACCCGTATAAAAGGGCCTCCGGCCTTGGTGGACATCCCGGTATATAAATATCTACAGGGACTACAAGGTCTGAACCCTGAACAACACTGTAGGTATTAAACGGTCCGCCTGCTGAGGCGCAACCACCCATCGCAATAACCCATTTTGGATCAGGCATCTGATCATAAAGCCTCTTGACCGCCGGGGCCATCTTCTTGGTCATGGTCCCCGCGATTATCATAACATCCGACTGCCTCGGAGTCGGCCTGAAAACGATACCGAAACGGTCGGTATCATAGCGCGAACATCCTGCTGCAATCATCTCAATGGCACAGCAGGCCAGACCGAACGTCATTGGCCAGAGGGCAGACCTGCGGCCCCAGTTCACAACATTATCCAGAGTGGTAAATAATACATTCTCGTTTATTGCCATTCCAGTGCGCCTTTCTTCCATGCATAAATAAATCCGACCGCAAGTATGGCTATGAAAACAAACATCTCGACAAAGGCAATCCCTCCTATGCTCCTGAGGACAACTGCCCAGGGAAAGAGGAATAATGTCTCAACATCAAATACGATGAACAGGATTGCCACGATAAAAAAATGGATTCTGAAATGTCCCGTTGATGCGCTGCCGATAGGCTCCATACCGCACTCCCAGGGCAATAGTTTTCCCTTAAAAGGATTACTGGGACTTACAATTGAATTGACGAAAAGGACGGTAACCGCAAGGGCAGTAACAAAGCCCACGATTATCAAAACCGGAAGATAGGTCATCAGCATTTTTTGCTTCCCCCCAGTGGTAAGAAAACACCTTAATAGAACTTATACGTTTTGTCAAGGGGGGAAAAGCATGAAAATTTTGTTTGCTGCGCTTTGTTATTCATACCTCAATGCGTCAATCGGATTCAGGAGCGAGGCCTTGTAAGCCGGGTAGAATCCGAAAAAAATACCCACCATAGCTGAGAAACCAAAGGCGAGGAGTATGGACAGGGGAGATATGGTGACAGGCCATCCAGCCAGCATGGAGAGGACTTCCGAACTGACGACTCCGGCAATGATTCCCGCGATGCCACCGATGACGGAAAGGGTCAGGGCCTCCACGATGAACTGAAGCCGGATGTCCCAGGTCCTGGCGCCTACGGCCATCCGGATGCCGATCTCCCGGGTCCTCTCGGTGACAGAGACCAGCATGATGTTCATTATCCCGATCCCGCCCACGATCAGCGAGACCGAGGCAATGGCGCCCAGCAGCAGGGTCATGACCCGCGTGGATTGTTCCGCTGCCTGCATAAACTGGGTGAGGTTTCTGACGCTAAAATCATCCTCTACCCCCGGCCCGATGCGGTGTCTCTGCCTCAGGAGCCGGGTGATCTGTTCCCCGGCTGCGTCGAGATCTTCCGTGCCCGTTGCCTTTACCGAAATCATACGTACCATTCCCGGAAATGCAGTACCAAAAAGCTTTTTCTGGGCGGTCGTCAGGGGGACAAAGATCGTGTCGTCCTGATCCTGCCCTCCGGAGGTCTGACCCTTGGCGGATAGGACCCCAATAACGGTGAAGGGGATCTTCCTGATCCGGATTATCTGGCCCACAGGGTCGAGATCGCCAAACAGATTCTCTATCACTGTTTTCCCCAGCAGGGCCACTTTCGCGGAGCTCTTGATATCCTGATCCGTAAAAGGCCTGCCGGAGGCAAGGGACCAGTCCCGCACGGTCAGGATGCCAGGCGTGGTCCCGGTGATGCCGGTTGACCAGTTCTGGTGGCCGTAGACCACCTGCGCAACACCGCTTAAAACCGGCGCCACGTCGGATACTGCCGGGCATTCTCTCTTGATTGCCTCCGCGTCGCCGGCTGTGAGGGTGGATTGCGTTCCCGAGCCCATTCGGACCCCGCCTGCAGTGGTGGCGCCTGGAAGAACGATCAGGAGATTGCTCCCCATGCTTGAAATCTGCTGCGCAATCTGCGTGCTTGCCCCGGTGCCGACGGCAAGCATGGCGATCACGGCGCCGACGCCTATTACCATCCCGAGCATAGTCAGTGCGGAGCGCATCTTGTTCACCCTTAAAGCCCTGAAGGATATTCTGAATGTCGAGGGAAAATTAATCATGTCTTTCCACCGGTTCGTCACTGACTATGCGGCCGTCGAGAAACCTGATGATTCGTCTGCTGTATGAGGCAATGTCCGGTTCATGCGTTATGAGGATAATGGTGATGTTTGATTCCATGTTGAGTCTGGTAAAAAGCTCCATCAACTCGGCACTTGCCTTTGTGTCAAGGTTGCCTGTCGGCTCATCAGCGAGGATGACGGGCGCAGCATTGACGAGCGCCCTCGCGACGGCGACTCTCTGCTGCTGTCCGCCGGAAAGCTGATTGGGATGGTGATTCTCCCTCTCCTCCAGCCCCACGCTCCTGAGCGCCGCCATAGCCCGCTCCCTCCTGTCACTTGTCGCGAGACCGTCGTAGAGCATAGGGAGTTCAACGTTCTCGATGGCCGATGTCCTTGAAAGGAGGTTGAACCCCTGGAAAATAAAGCCGATCTTTTTCTTCCGTATATCCGCCAGCTCGTCTCTCTGAAGGCGGCTCACGTCAATCCCATCCAGGAGATACCGGCCGCTTGTCGGCTGGTCGAGACATCCCAGTATGTGCATGAAGGTCGATTTACCGGAACCGGAGGGCCCCATAATAGCAACAAATTCCCCCTTCTCTATGCTCAGGGAGACCTTGTCGAGCGCGTTGACAGCGAAGTCCCCCATCCGGTAATTCTTACTGATCTCTGTGGTTTCTATCATCATCGCGCTATCCCTGTTTTTCTTCCCATTGCTACGTTCAGAAGAACCTCGGGCCACGGGGCGCGGAGGTCTGATTCTTTGTTTTGGTCAGGGATTCTGTGATCACCTCCTGACCTTCCGTTAACGAACCTGAAATCAGTTCGGTATGAATTCCGTCGTTGATTCCGGTAGATACCGGGATTCGTTTCAGTTTTCCCTGTTCGGTCACCCATACCCCGGGCCCCTTCTGAGGCGTGGCCGCTTTGTTGTTATCTGCAGGCTTGAATCTAAGGGCGGCATTCGGTATCTTTAAGACACCCTCCTTCTCATCCGTAATGATCTGCACGTTGGCGGTCATCCCGGGCTTGAGTTTAAGATCAGGATTTTCCATCTTAATAACTACATCGTAGGTCACCACATTCTGTACTGTGATCGGTGCATTTCTGACCTGCAAGACCCTGCCATGAAACGGGGTGTCAGGGTATGCGTCCACTGTAAATTCCACATCCTGTCCCATACTGATCTTGCCGATATCCGCTTCATCCACATTCGTGTCAATCTGCATCTTCGTCAGATCCTGGGCGATGGTGAACAGTGTCGGGGTTTGAAAACTTGCAGCCACAGTCTGGCCAACGTCCACGCTCCGTGAGACCACGATGCCATCCACCGGCGAGAGGATCCGGGTATATCTGAGATTGGTCTCTGCATTCTTCAGTGCCGCCCCGGTCTGTGCGATCTGAGCCTTCGCCACTGTGACCTGGGCCTTTGCCGTCTCGTAATTAGTCTCCGCTGTATCCAGTTCGCTCCTTGCCACAAGGTTTCTCGTAAAGAGCTCATTATTCCTGTCCGCTGTCCTCTTTGCATCGAGGAGCGCTGCTTCGGCCTTCTCCATGTTTGCCTGCGAAGACAGGAGGTTCGCCCTTGCCTGTTCCACCTGGGCATCAAACAGGGCGGGATCTATCTGTGCAATGATCTGCCCCTTCTTTACGGGCGAGTTGAAGTCCACATATATCTGGTTTATCGTTCCGGATACCTGCGTTCCCACGAGGACCGTGGTGACAGCATTGACCGTGCCGGTAGCGGTCACGGTTTCCCTGATATAGCCCTTCCCGACCTTCTCTGTCCTGTACCCTGCCTCCCCTTCATTGTTCCTCAGGAACAGGAACAGAAGACCTGCGGAAATGAGCAGTATAATCATGCCGATCACTGTCTTTTTCATCTTGCCCCCATAGCCTTTTCAAGGCTTGCCTGTGCGATCCTGTAATCATAGAGCGCCTGGATGTATGCGGTCTTTGCGCTGCTCAGCGCTACCTCTGCGTCGGTCACCTCGATCGGACTTCCGACGCCTGCCGTATATCTTCCGTTAGCAATGTCAAGGTTTTCTTCCGCCTGTTTTACTACGAGTTCCGATGCAGGGATCCTCTCCTCCGCCTCTGTAAGGTTCAGATACGCCTGCTGCACCTCAAGTAGGATCGTCTGTCTCAGCAACTCTTCATTGGCCGACAAAACGTTCAGTGTGGCCCCTGATTCTTCCACCTGATACCGGGTCAGGAAGCCGCTGAACAACGGCAGTGAGAGGGTTGCCCCGATATTCCAGCCGTGATCGAGCGGAAAGCCCTCTCCCTCCCAGTTGTAAGAGGCGCTGCCGCTCAGTTCCGGATAATAGCCTGTCTTTGCGAGTCGGACAGAGGCCTCTGCCGCTTGCTTTCTCGCGTTGGCAGACCTGAGGTCAGGTCTGCTTTCATAGGCCCTCTTCGTGGCATCTTCGAGGGTTATATTATACCTCTGAAAGGAAAGGCTGTCTTCAATGGTGTATTCAGGCGCCGCAGGAATACCCATGGCGTTGCTGAGGTTCACCATGGCGGTCCTCAGGGCGTTCTCAGACCTTATCAGGCCAAGTCTTGCGTTGCTCAGATCCACCTCGGCCCTGGTCACGTCGAACTTCGGTTTGGAGCCAGCCTCATAAAATCCCCTCGCCTGCTCCAGGTGCTGCGCGAACTGCCTGACTGTTTCAGCCGCGACCTCCCTGTTTCGCTGCGCCTGCAGCACACCGTAGTAGGCCTGCCTGACGTTGAAGATGATCTGATCCGAAACATCCTGAAGGTCGGAACCTGCCGACTCAAGATTCCGTTTCTGAACGCTGACCTGGGCCGGCGTCTTTCCAAAATCATAGATATTCTGGCTCAGGGTGATACTGCTGGAATACTGGTCGGAGGAGCCGGGGGAGATCCTGCGATAACCCGCCATCCAGTTCACCTGGGGATAGTATTTTGCCTCAGCCTGACCAACCCTGCTTTCACTGACTGAGAGCGTATTCGCCGATGCAACAACACTGGGGTGTTTTGCCAGGGCGATCTCGATGCATCTCTCCAGCGTGAGCTGTTCCCCCTGTTTGACCAAATCTTCTGCCAGGCCAAGAGAGGGGATGGCCATAATGAAGATGAGGGCTGAAAGGGTTAGTTTGTTCATGTCCGGTCTCCTGTTTTTACTGTGTCAACCTAATCTGATTTTTTAAGTCCTTAGTTTTTTCCTGAGTTTTTTCTCTACACTGTCTATTTTACTGTCAATCCTGCCAGTCTTTCCCTTCCTGTAATCTATCTTGATGGTGGTTGTGATACGGTCACAGTCCTTCCTCATCCGGTCAAGACACCGTCTCACCACATCAAATACCTCATCCCACTCCCCTTCAATCACCGTCCCCATAGGATTCATCCTGTAGTCAAGGCCGCTCTTATCAATAATATCCAGAGACCTTGCCACATATTTGCTCACACTCTCCCCCCTGGCAAGCGGGGTCATACTGAATTCAATCAAGATTACCGGCATGGCGCACCTCCTGAATTTTGTTACATTGACACCATATACTTTATCATTGCATCCCGAAAGGGTCACTAAAGCAGATACTTCACTGCAAGGAACCCTGCAATAAGCAGCGCAAAAAAAGCAAGAGCGAGCCAGTCGAAGTATTTGTCTATCTTCTCCTTCATGACAGGACCAAAGTAATAGAGGAGTCCGGCAACCATGAAAAAGCGGGAGGAACGGCCTATGACAGACGCAATAACCAGTGTCAGAAAACTAATTTTTGTAACACCTGCCGCTATGGTAATTACCTTGTAAGGGATCGGGGTAAAAGCCGCTGTAAGGATTGTAAGGAAGGCATTGTCATTGTACGCCTGGACTACCTTGTCAAAGACCGTCTGACTGAATATATGGCCGATGAATATCGTATCCACCATTTCCCATATTCCCCAGCCTATTGCATAGCCTGCCATACCCCCAAGCACAGAACCCGCTGAGCAGACAATGGCATACCACATGGCGCGGGCCGGAACAGCAATAACCATTGCTATGAGCAGTACATCCGGCGGTACAGGGAAGAAGGAAGATTCTGCAAATGCTATCAGAAAGAGGGCAGCAACTGCATGCGGCGTTGCTGACCAGTGAATAACCCATTTGTAGAGTCGGCGTATCAGTTTCATTTGAATTGCCCTGTATTTCTCCTATATAATCATTTCATGAAAAAACATATTATACACCCTTTATGGGTACTTGTAATCCTTGCATCCGCTGCCATTGCCGGTGAAATAACAGTGCGGGTACTTGCCTTTCCCGGCGGCTTTCATATACTTGCTGATATCCTGCTCCTTGTCTGGGGAATCATGATGTTGTTTGGCGGCATATTCTCCATCCTGAGTTATTTTTTTGAAACGAAATGGAAGGCCTTTAATGGTCTCATATGGACTTACAAAAATATAATGCCGATAGGCGGTAAAGTCAATGCAATAGTAATCGGAATTATCGCTATTGCGATTGGAATTGTCTCAATACTCAAGGCCTTTTCATCGGGCTATTTAATTTCGGCCTTTTTCCTCTCTGCTATAAGCCGCGACAGCCTGTCAATCTCGTCCGGGCTTGTCCTATACAGTATATCCACAAAGGAAGAAGCGGCTGAGCCTGCGGATATGTCAAGGATACCCTGTAACACCTCTTCCGAGACCTGCCTTACAAATTCCTCTCTGGAAATGGAAGGGGCATAGATAAATACCCCTCCCCTCTTTTTCCTCTTAATGAGTCCTTTCTTTAACAACCTGTCCATAACAGTTAGTACGGTGGTAAAGGCAAGCACCCTTTGCTTTTCAATCTCTTCCAGTACCTCACGCCCTGTTATCTCTTCCCTGTTCCATAACACATCCATAACCTGCTTTTCGAGATCACCCAGTACGCGGCCAAGACCCGCTTTGTGCGGCTTAAACGAGGATGTAAGGCGTTTAATCATAAACTATCTTTTACCATTATTTTCATTCTACGTCAAGTAGAATGCATGACTTCCGGCATTATCAGGGCCTTGTCCTTACACACGCTGATGCATGGGAAGTCAGAACACATTTTGCAGGGAGTAATCTCAGGGATTATTATTGGAGTGCCAATACCATATTCCACATCAGAATCTATACCTCTTACGGCATAATGGGGACATACCCTTATGCACTCATTGCATCTCGTGCAGCGGGAGAGGAATAACTCCTCCTCAACTGCTCCGGGCGGTCTTTGATACTTCCTCTTCCTGGCAGGCCTGTTTTCTGCGTCAATGGCAAACTCTGCAAATCTTTTCGTGAGCTCGGCAAATGCAGTCCGGAAAAAACCGCGCCTGCCTGTCATTTCTTCATCCAATAATACCCTCCCCCTGCCGCTGCCCTGCAAACTAAGAGTGATCAACCGGTCCCACGAACAACTGCACCCTGACAGACTCGCCCTGCAGTACCTTCTCCTTGTCAGGAGGCAGTACAATGAAACTGTTTGCCTGAGACATGGATATCAGAATTCCGCTGCCCTGGTCTCCGGTGGATCTGACATAATATTTGCCGTCCGTATAACGGGTTACAGCCCTTACATAGTTGGTGCGTCCTGCACGGCTGCGGAACTCTCCCTCGCAAACAGCATCAACAACCGGCCTTGACAAAGACCTGTGACCGCTCATCTTCAGTATGGCCGGTCGTGCAAACACCTCAAATGTCACCATAGTAGATACCGGATTGCCAGGAAGGCCGAATATCGGTTTGTCACCTACAAGACCAAAGGCAATAGGATGGCCCGGCCTGATGCCTACAGTCCAGAATTTCATATCAATGCCGTATTCCTTTAAGATATCCTTTACAAAATCATACATCCCTACAGACACTCCGCCTGAGACAAGGAGCATATCTCCTCCAAGACCCTCGCCTATCTTCTCTCTGAGACTTTCCTTATTGTCACGGGCAATGCCAAGCAGATGCGGAACACCGCCTGCCTCAATCACCTGAGCAGCTACAGTATAGCCATTACTGTTAGGGATCCTGTTCTCTGTTATATCCTCGTCAAGGTCAGCGAGCTCATCACCTGTGGCAAGAACCATGACCCTGGGCCTTCTGTAAACTGATACAACAGGCTTGCCGACCATTGCCAATACCCCAATGTGTGCTGCGTTGAGGATACTCCCCCTGCTCAGGACTACATCACCCTTTTTAATATTCTCACCCTTGTGCCTTACATTCTCTCCCATGTACCCTGCATGGAAGATATTAACGACGTCACCATCTCCCTTTGTATCCTCGACACGCACTACAGTATCAGAGCCGTCAGGCACAGGCGCTCCTGTCATAATCCGTATCGCCTCTCCCTTTTTTACAGGCTTGTCAGGCATGATACCGGCACGGACATCACCGACAATGCGGAGCCGTACTGCATCCTCTTTTGACGCATTTTTAATATCATCCCAGCGAACCGCAAAACCGTCCATGGCCGAATTATCCCACGGCGGATGGAACAGGCCGCTTGTCACGTCTTCAGCAAGCACCCTGCCATGCGCATCCTGAATTGAAATCCTCTCCGTACCAAGCACCTTTGTGCTTTCCAAAACAGTTTTCAAAGCCTCCTCTACTGAACGCATGTTATTATTCCTCCTTTTTACCTGAAATCCGGTCAGCCAGTGCCCAGTCCTCCTGGGTATTCATATTAAAAAGAGAAATGACACCGGAATCGCCCTCTTTCATCTGCGCTGCCTGCACTTTCTTCACGCTTAATCCCTCCACCTCATTAATAAATTTAGTTACATTATAATGCCCGTTATCAAGCCATTCACGAATATACGGAGAGCACCTCCTGCTGTATGCTGCGTGAAGCGGATGAAGCCTTCCGCCTTCCTCCGGGACAACTATATCATAACGTACAGGCTCGTCTAAGACAACTCTGACCGCTGAAGCCATGATAAAAGGCAGGTCGCAGGAGGCGACGAATATCCTGTCAGATTTGGCATAAGACAGCCCTGTATATATGCCCCCGAGAGGGCCGCAATCCGGTATTATGTCAGCCACTTCCCTGTACCCTGACCCAGCGTGCCGTCCTGTCGTATTAGTGACTACAAGTATCTCGTCAAACATAGTCCCGAAGATGTCAAGGATCCTCCTGATCACCTGCACGCCGCCTACGGATAGAAGCGCCTTATCCTGTCCCATGCGGCTGCTCCTGCCGCCTGTCAGGATTACACCGGTCATTTTACAGGCTTTCCGCAGTCCGACTCATCTCCGTGCAACTTTTCAACAACATGCGGGATCGTAGTCAGTATTACCCCGAGACTCTCTGCGACCCCTTTAGGACTGCCCGGCAGATTGACAATCATCGTGCTTCCCCTTGTCCCTACAAGTCCGCGGGAGATTGCCGCCCTCAGGGTCTTTTTACACCCTTCCGCCCTCATCAGTTCCGCCAACCCGGGAATCTCTTTTTCCATTACATTTTTTGTAGCTTCCGGTGTAATATCCCTTGGGCTTACCCCTGTCCCCCCGGTCGTCACAATTAGGTCCGCCTTAAGCTTGTCTGCAAAATAGCGTAACTTGTCTTCGATAATGTCCTGCTCATCAGGAATAATGTCATGCACTATAACATCGCCGTCAATATCCTTTACCATCTGGCAGATCAATTTCCCGCTCTCATCAATTCGCTCCCCCCTTGAACCCTTGTCACTCATCGTTAATACTGCAACCTTTATCATTTATATCCCTCCTTTTCCAGAAAAGCAGCTTCAATGAAATCCGTTATGCCTTCGGCGTCATTAATATCAAATACAGGGATGCCAGGGTCAGGCCTGCTGTCAGAAGCCACGGCTATGATTGACGGATCGCTGAGACACCTTAAATCATGACCGCCATTCCTGTTCACTTCTATCTTGGGGTATGAATCTTTTTTAAAACCCTCGACGATCAGGATATCCGCCTTTTCTGCAAACCTGTTCAAAACATCCTCAATGGTTATCTCACTTCTGCTGTCTGACACAACGGAATATTGTGAAGGAGATGCAAGGACGACCGTCCTTGCCCCTGCGGCCTTATGGCGCCAGCTGTCCTTTCCTTCTGAATCCGCACTGAAATTCTTATGTGTATGCTTGACCGTCGCAATATCATATCCCCTTTTTGCGAGCAGTCTTATGACCTTTTCAATCAGCGTAGTCTTGCCGCTGTTGGAAGAACCTACAAAGCATACAACCGGCGTTGATGATTTTGTCTTTCCTGTCATAGACGAGCCATATCGTTATGCTATTTAGCATAACGCAGGATTATAAAAAAATTCCACTTCTTTTTTCTCAGAACACCTTCAAGGTACGACGTCATCTCCTCATACCTGCTTAAAAACTCCTTTGCCTCCATAGAAAGCATTGTCCCGCCGCCATTGCAGCCGCCTGTCTGCGTAGATATCAATTTTACACCCAGACGTTCTTCCATTGCATGCAGATAACTCCATGCCCTTCTGTATGGTATCCCTGCCGCCCTCGCAGCCTGATTAATGGAACCATACTTGTCTATACCTTTTAAAAGCTGAAAGCGTCCCTCGCCAAAGAACGGCTTGCCCCCAATCTCAAGCCATAATTTTGCACGAACAGTTATAAGGTGGCCTGTCATACGGCTTATATTTTTATCAAGTCCTTTTTTCTTCATCAGTCCTGCATTCTGATTCCTTATTCAGGTCCGCAACATCGCGCGTTATGCTCTCAGTAATATCAGCTTTGGCGCGCTGAAAGCTTCTGAATGCCCTGCCCAACTCTTTGCCAACCCTGGGCAATTCCCTGGGACCTATAACAAGAAAAGCTATCACGAGTATCAAAATAAGCTCAGATGTCCCGATGCCAAACATAACTTACCTGGGATCCTTTTCGCCCTCTTTCTTCATCTCTTCCACTTTTGGCGCCTCTGCAAGTCCCTTTTTGAAACCATTGATAGCCTTGCCAAGGCCTTCGCCAACCTGGGGAAGTTTTCCCACACCGAAGATGATAAGGATAATAGCGAGGATAACGAGTAATTCTGAAAATCCAAGACCAAACATATCAGTCTCCTTTATTTAATGCTAATTATGTAAAATATGTATGTATTCTATACTTGTAAATACTGAGCGTCAAGAAATTTATCTGGAATTGAGACCATAGGGACTGTAAGGGCAGGGCCGGTGGCAGCGACTATTTTTTTTAAATAGTCGCTGCCCTCATTTTAACCAGGTACATTCAGGCTGATCTCCTCTCTTCCTCAAGCTTTCGCCTCTCTTCATCATAGGCCTTCTTTGCCGCCTGAATAGCCGCCAGAATCTCACGCTTCTTGTCTTCGGCTAGCTGAGTGCCGCCGTGAATGAGCTCTTCTGTCTTACTGCTGATCTGATGCATGAGATGAGACATCTTCTCTTCTATCGCATCCTTACCTTCCCTGACACGTTCTGCTCCACGGGCAGCGAGCCTCCTGATATCCTCCCTTGTTTCACGCCCTGCTTTTGGGGCGTACAACAGGGCGATACCGGCACCGATAAGACCTCCCACCAGTAAAAATACCAGGTTTTCACCCCTTCCATGTTCACAAGCCATGATCATCACCCCCATTTCTTTTAAAAAACGCCTTTGTACCTGCCCTGATAGCCTTCAGAATGATACCCAGGGTCTGAACAGGCCCTAATAAAATCTCTATTGCGTCGTTGACCCTCCTTGTCCCGTCTTTTGCAGTTTCAACAACCCCCTTTACATCGTTTAGAATATCCTTTACCTCATACAGGATCGGTCTTATGTCGGTCTCCATGCGTAACAGGAACTCCTCCCATCGCCTTATGGACTCTTCTACCCGTATACTGAGGGTATACACGCGGACCGTAATCACTACAATACATACTGCGATTACCCCTACAGATATCTCAATAATCATAAATGATTTCACTCATCCCTATAGTCTATAACTTACCCTCATGATAGGGTAAAGTCAATCAGAATAATCCTGTTTGATCATGATTTTTCCTCGTCAACCATTTTTTGTGATAAATTACTAAAAATAAGGAGACAGGGGCATGGGAAAAAGCAGGCTTTTGATTACCTGTGCAAAGGGAATAACCCCATTTTTGAGGGAGGAACTCCTTCTTCTGGGATTCCCGGTAATCTCTGAAACTGTCGCAGGCATTGAGACAGAAGGGACTATGGACGATACCTTTCGTCTGAACCTCCTGCTCCGCACAGGGCATCGCGTACTCTTTCTTATCAGAAAATTCCGTGCAGGAGACGCTGATGATCTGTATCGTGCAGTGTCTGATATCGCGTGGGAGGAGTATATCGCCGGCGATGGATATCTCTGTGTGACATCCAGTGTGGATAATCCGACTGTCAGGACATCACTCTTTGCCAATGTAACGTGCAAGGATGCGATTGTGGACAGGATCAGGGATAAGTGCGGACAGCGTCCTGATTCCGGACCCAAAAAAGACCGGGTTGTGGTCAACCTGTACTGGAAGGATGAGGACTGCTCCATTTATCTGGATACCTCCGGCGAACCCCTCTCCAGACGCAGCTACAGAAAGATCCCCATGCATGCGCCCATGCAGGAGACCCTTGCGGCAGCAATTATCATGGCTACAGGCTGGAACGGGAGCAGCCACTTCGTTAACCCCATGTGCGGCAGCGGCACCCTTGCCATAGAGGCTGCCCTTGCAGGCCTGAACGTGGCTCCGGGGATATTACGGGATAATTTCGGATTCATGCATCTGAAGGGCTTTAACAAATCCCTTTGGATGAGGCTGCGCACAGAGTCTGTAAAATCCGCCAGGAACACCATCAATTTCAGGATTATTGCCACTGACATAAACAGGGATGCAGTTGCGGCTGCCAGGCAGAACGCCGCCCTGGCCGGTGTTGAAAAACATATCGAATTTGCCGTATGTAATTATTCTGAAACGCCAATTCCCGGCGGTAACGGTGTCGTTATCCTTAATCCTGAATATGGAGAAAGAATGGGACAGGCCAAAGAGCTTGAGAGTGTATACAAGGGTATCGGCGATTTCCTTAAACAGAGGTGCAAAGGCTATACAGGATATATATTTACAGGAAATCCGGACCTGGCAAAAAAGGTGGGATTAAGGACAAACAGAAAGGTCCCCTTTTTTAACGGAGCTATAGAATGCAGGCTGCTTGAGTATGAATTGTACGATGGAAGCAGAAAAAAATAATTTCTTAGTCTTCCTTGACTAACTGTATTAATGTATGCTAATATAAAAACAGAATTTTGGAAGTTTTTGATTTTTTTAAGGCCACAAAGACTTTTCGACTTTGTGGCTTTTTTATTTGTTAAGACCTTCTGAGATTTGAGTTCAAAGAAAAGGAGGTAATAGTAAATGGCTAAAGGAACAGTAAAGTGGTTCAATGATTCAAAAGGCTTTGGTTTTATCACAAGCGAAGACGGTAGTGATGTATTTGTTCATCATACTTCCATCCAGGGCGAAGGCTTTAAGAGCCTTGCCGAGGGTGACTCAGTTCAATTTGATACTGAAGCGGGACCGAAAGGCCCCAAGGCAATCAATGTAACAAAGATGTAATTGAATCATAATAGCCCCCCCTTGCTTCTGCATGCGGGGGGCTTTTTTTTCATGTCATTAGAACGGTTTACGTTCCATACAAATCACTCTGCCGGGAACAGAGGTTCCCCGCTTGCCTCATACCAGCGCAGAATCCCGTCCCAGATTTCCTGAGCCGTTTCAGCGTACCAGAACAATTCCCGGTCCTCCGGGTCAATGACACCCTCATCAACAAGAAAGTCCGCATTGAATGCCTGCCTCCAGTATGCCTCACCCACCAGGATGATGGGAAGCGGTCTTATGGTGCGTGTCTGCACCAGCGTCAGGGTTTCGAACAACTCGTCAAATGTCCCATAACCTCCGGGAAAGGCAACCAGGGCCCTGGCACGCAGGAGAAAATGGAGCTTACGCAGGGCGAAGTAGTGGAAACTGAAGCAGAGTTCGGGCGTAATATATGGGTTCGGATACTGCTCATGGGGCAGGTTGATATTCAATCCTACAGATTTGGCCCCCAGGTCATACGCACCGCGGTTTGCAGCTTCCATTATACCCGGGCCGCCTCCTGTCACGACAACTATGCGGCTGTCCCCTGAATTTTGCCTGTAGCTCGTTACCAACCGGCTGAACTCACGTGCAATTTCGTAGTAGAAGCTCTTTGCCAGGATACGTTCCCCTATCTCAAGCCTGCTTTGCAGCACTTTATCGGATGGGGCCCCGGCAAGGGACCGGCGCAGCAAATCTACCTTGCGCTGAGCAGCAGAAGTCTCTGAAATACGGGTACTGCCGAAGACAACGATGGTCTGTCCGATGCCATGCTGTTTAAGAAATAATTCAGGTTTAAGATAATCCAACTGAAGACGCACTCCGCGGGTGTCATCCCGGCTTAGAAAATCAACATCATGGTCGGCCTCCCTGTAGCTCGGGCTTGCCAGTATGGCCTTGATGCGCAGCAGCGCCTCAGGGTCTTCATCAGCGGACTTGGGCTTCTGCCATGGCAGCGGCTCCTGACGCTCCTGCGGGTGAGCCGGGGCGGGAATTCTTATATCTTTTCCTGAAGGCGGCCTTCTGTTATTTTTCATACGATTATCCGCACTCCATCAGTTTATTCGTTTCCTCAATAAACTGAAGCAGTTCCCGTTTGCCCTTGTTTGCGGTGGAGGATGTCTGAAACTGCTTCGGGAGTTCTTCCCATGTTTCCAGCATGACCCTGTTATAACTGCTGATGTTTTTCATTAACTGCCCTGACGTGAGTTTATCTGTTTTCGTAAATACCATGACAAAAGGAATTTCATTGCCTGCAAGCCACTCCATAAACTGCAGATCCATTTCCTGCGGTCCAAGCCTCGAATCTATCAGTACGAAGAGACAGAGCAGATTCTCTCTTTTTAATATATACTCCGTTAAGAATATATTCCATTCTTCCTTTTTACTTTTTGACACACTTGCATAACCATAGCCCGGCAAATCAACGAGATACCAGGGGGCTTCTGTTTCATTGATAATAAAATGATTTATCAACTGGGTCTTGCCAGGCTTATCCGAAGCCCTCGCAAGTCCCTTTTGTCCGGTAAGGTAATTTATCAGCGATGACTTGCCTACGTTCGATCTCCCGATGAAGGCAAACTCAGGAATACCCGCTTCCGGACATTTTCTATAATCGGTGCTGCTCATTACAAAAGTGGCGCTCTTGATTATCATAATAGTTTTAAGATACAAAGTATACGCTATTCAGCCACCATCGGCAAGACTACCGGGATTAATCCTAAGTTGACAAACCATGCATTTTTAAGGTAATTAAATATGACAAGTCATGCAAGCAATCAGGCACATCTTATTTTATGCATCACTGGTAATCTGCATGTTGTATGTAGCAGCTGCTCCGGCTGTTTCTGCACTGGACAAGACTCCGCAGGCCACCATAAACGGCATACGCTACTGGAAGGATCCTAATTACACAAGGATAGTCGTTGATTTAAGCAATCCCTCTGCTTTCAGCAAGAAGTATTTGCATAACCCTGACAGGCTCTTTATTGACCTCCATAATACAAGCCTGGGCAGGGGACTAAATCCAATCCAGATCAGCGACGGGGTTGTCACTCAGGTGCGGGCCGGTCAGCATGATAAAGAAACCGTGCGTGTCGTTATTGATTTCAGCTCCAGGGCTGAATACAAGATACTGCCTCTGACGTCCCCTGACAGGCTGGTAATAGATGTGTTCCGTGAAAACATTCCTCCTGCTGCTGAACCGGCCCCGCAGACTGATAATGGCAGTGATAAAAATACCATCATGAAAAGTCAGACTATCGTGATAGACCCGGGACACGGCGGTAAAGACCCCGGAGCCATAGGAAAACAAGGCCTCAGGGAGAAGGACGTTGTGCTTGATGTAGGACTTCGGCTGCGCAAACTCGTCAAAGAGAGGCTCGGCATAAATGTGATAATGACAAGAGACACAGACGTCTTTATCCCTCTTGAGGAAAGGACTGCAATTGCCAATACACGGGGGGCGGATCTATTTGTATCAGTACACGCAAATTCAAGCAGGCGGCAGGGGGCAAACGGCGTTGAGACATATCTCCTCGGGAGGGCAACAGACAGAGATGCCATGGCAACAGCAGAGCGTGAGAACAGTGCATCAGAGAGCTCATTGAATACGCTGCAGCTGATACTTGCAGACCTTGTAAATACAGCCAGGAAGGAAGAGTCATTAAGGCTGGCCCATTATGTCCAGGAAAATATGATAGGGCATATGGAGAACCGTTACAAAATAAATGACCTCGGTGTAAAACAGGCTCCTTTTTATGTCCTTGTGAATGCGAGGATGCCAGGCATCCTCGCTGAAATATCCTTCATCAGCAACCCTGAAGAAGAACGGTTGCTGTCTGACGCCGGACACAGGCAGGAGATTGCTGAGGCGATCTTAAAGGGGATCAGAAAATACATCGAGTCTACACCTCTCCTCGCTCAGCCGAAACAGGCAGCCTATGAACCTCTCCCGTAAATCCCTGACTTATGACACATAATGTCAAACTGATTATAGAATATGACGGCACAGATTATCACGGCTGGCAGAGGCAGGCTTCTCCGCATGGCGCAGAAGGTGATTTACACAAGACTATACAGGGAACTATTGAAGATGTCCTTTCACGCATCATCAGGCAGCCTGCAAAAATAGTAGCTGCCGGCAGGACTGACGCCGGAGTTCATGCTGCAGGACAAGTTATACATTTCAAGTCAGTACTGCAGATCAATGAATCATCATGGGTTAAGGCAATAAACTCTCTGCTCCCCGAAGATATAGTTGTTAAGAAGGCAGAGTATGTCCATGATGGATTTAATGCCAGGTTTGATGCAAAGAGCAAGGTCTACAAATATTTCATATTAAATTCCCATCTCCCCTCGTCATTTCAGAGAAATTATATGTGGCACATTAAATACCCCCTCGATGTTTCATTGATGGAAAAGGCATCCCAATATCTGATTGGCAACCACGACTTCTCGTCTTTCCGGGCGTCTGATTGCAGTTCCAGGTCTCCGGTCAAAACACTCGGCAGGCTTGAGGTTGATGTGGCAACATTTACTACTGAATGCGGCTTCATCAGGCCATCTGTGCCGGTATTACAGGCCGGCGCTGTATCATCCGGTTCAGCTGCGCCGGGCAAAGAAAAAGACAGGATTATTTCTTTCACGTTTGAAGCAAGGTCATACCTGCAGCACATGGTAAGGAATATTGTAGGGACATTGGCAGAGGTCGGAAGAGGGAAAACACCTCCATCTGATATTGATAAAATTCTGGAGAAGAGAGACCGGCGCTATGCAGGTCCTATTGCGCCTCCGCATGGGCTGTACCTGGATGAGGTAAGGTATTGAGCATGAATGGAATAAGCCATTTGGGAACATAAAGCGTTACTTCAATATATGGGATATCGTCCGAACTTATCCACAATATGATGTGTAGTTTTCAACAACACTAAATATTTCCTAACCCTTTAAAATTTATCATTTTTTTCTTGACAATTTATTTTCATAGTATATACTTTCATCCATCGGTGGGATGAAGTGGGATGTAATGGTGTAAATGGGCAGGTTTTGGCAAAGGAGACCACGATTTAATGTTTCGTGGAAGATACCATCACACAATTGACGCAAAGGGACGCCTGAGCATTCCATCCAAGTTCAGGGATAAGGTTCTCCATAGTTATGCAGGCCAGTTGATCCTTATTAAAGACCTCGTTGACAGGTGTATTGCCGCATACACACCTGACGGATGGGAGGATCTTACCATGAAAATCCAGAAGGCCTCATCGCTCGCAGAAGAGGTTAAGGCCTTCCGCCGCCTTATGTTCTCTGAAGCAGAAGACTGCGTTATTGACAAGCAGGGCAGAATCCTGATACCTCCAAGGCTCAGAGAGTATGCCTCTCTGGAAAAAGAAGTGCTCGTGGCAGGTGTTGAAAATAATAAGATTGAATTCTGGAACCCGCAGATGTGGGAAGATGCAATGGCCGCCTATGATCCAAGGGATATAGCAAGGAAGATGGCGGAAATGGGCATATAAGTAAGTGAAACAACATATCCCTGTATTGCTGGAGGAGGTCTTGAAGCAGTTGCGATGCGAACGCCCCGGTCTCTATGTTGATTGCACTGTCGGAGCAGGCGGACATGCCTCAGCAATTCTTTCGTCATCTCCCAATAACAGGGTAATAGGGATTGACTGGGACAGTACGGCAATAGAAACGGCAAGAGAAAATCTCAGGGAATTTGGAGACAGGGTGACATTCATCCGGGAGGACTACTCCTCCATAGGGTCTGTACTTGATGAAATGGAGATAAGAGAAACAGACGGTATCCTGTTTGATCTCGGACTCTCCTCCATGCAGGTGGATTCTCCGGAGCGCGGGTTCAGTTTCCGCTATGACAGCCCGCTTGACATGCGGATGGACAGGAGGAAACAAACAACAGCAGCAGAACTCGCAAACAATCTCGACGCCGGCGAACTCGCCCATATACTTAAGGTCTTCGGTGAAGAAAGATGGGCCGGAAGGATTGCTTCGGCTATTGTAAGGGAGAGAGGCAGGGGCGCAATTACAACAACCGGCCGGTTAGCGGAAGTTGTCAGCTCAGCTGTGCCTCATTCGTTCAGGCCGGCCCGCATCCACCCTGCCACTAAAACGTTTCAGGCACTCAGAATCGCCGTTAACAGAGAATTGGATCATATAGATGAGGCAATAAAGGACGCAGTCAGGCATCTCAAAAAGGGGTGCCGCATCTGTGTTATTTCGTTTCATTCCCTGGAGGACAGGATCGTCAAGCAGACGCTGCGAGCTATGGAGAAGGGGTGCATATGTCCGCCCCGTATTCCATATTGCATATGCGGACTCAAAAAAGAGATAACTGTACTGACCAGGAAACCCATCAGGCCTTCCTCAGCAGAGATTATCAGCAACCCGCGATCAGGAAGTGCCAGGCTTCGCGCAGCAGAGAGAATATAACAGTTTGACTTAAGAACAGGAGGTACAAAGTGCGCTCAGGTTTGAAAATCCTGCCGGTCGTCTTTTTTGTAATTATGCTCGGTTATGTGGTACAAAGGAGCTATGTTATGAAACTTGGCTATGAGATAGAAGGTCTCAAAAAAGAATTAAAAAACCTGCAGCAGATTAATAATGGTCTCCTCATAGAGAGGGCCGCTTTGACATCCACTGAACGCATAGAAAAAATAGCAACGACCTTTATAGGGATGAAAAATCCTGACAACAGCCAGATCATTGTAGTCAGGAATTCGGAAGAAACAGGCAGGAGAAGCACTTATGCAAGGTTAAATACGGATGATGACCATGGAAATTCACCTGTTAAACTCGTAAAATACTTTAATCAAAGACTGTAATAATGAACTTTCCTGATAAGGACAAAGAGTCCCTGACAAAAAGAGAAAAGTTTTGCAGACTGAAACGGCGAAGGTTAAATATTATATTTATTATCATAACGGCAGGGTTCATTACCGCCATCATAAGACTTGCCTGGCTCCAGCTCCTGCAGGGAGAGGCGCTTGCAATGAAGGCAGAAAAGCAACACCGCCGTTTCGTTGACATAGAAGGCGAGAGGGGAAATATTTATGACAGGAACAGGAGAGAGCTTGCAGTAAATCTGGATATGCCCTCTCTCTATGGCATCCCGTCCTCAATAACTGACCCATCTTTCGTGGTAAAAAAAATATCCCGCGTCGTTGATATTGACACTTCAGCCGTAAAATCCAAATTAGACAGCAGGAAACATTTCGCATGGATTAAGAGGAGAATCTCTCCTGACCTGGCAGAGATGGTCGAGGCCATGAATATCAAGGGCATAGGCCTTGCCCCGGAAAAAAAGAGGTTTTATCCTGATAAGGAACTGATCGGGCAAGTCCTTGGTTTCACGAATACGGACAACCACGGTCTGGAGGGTATCGAGAAATATTATGAAGAATCCCTTAACGGGGACAAGGGTGCGCTGGTGCTTGAGAGGGATGCACGCGGTCAGGCCGTCCTTACGAGCACTAACCTTGACGGCCTCAAAGGCAATGACCTCGTGCTGACAATTGATGAAGTAATCCAGTATATAACAGAAAAAGAACTTGATAGCTCAGTTGAGAAACACAGCGCAGCCGGCGGGATCGGGATAGTGATGGATCCCCATACCGGCGAAATCCTCTCAATGGCCGTAAGTCCCAGATTTAATCCCAACACGCCTGAGAAATACACTGCAGGTTCATGGCGCAACAGGGCCATTACCGACGTATATGAGCCGGGCTCAACATTTAAGATTGTGACAGCGTCTGCAGCCCTCGAGGAGAAGCTCTTTTCTCCGAATGAGATTGTGCACGATGGCAGCGGAAGCATGAAGTTTGGCAAAACGGTCATTCACGACCCTCACCCAAAAGGTACTCCAATGTCGTTCAGGGAGGTAATATCACACTCAAGCAACGTAGGCTCTGCAAAGATCGGCATAAAGCTTGGGGATAAAAGGCTGTACAAATATATGAGGGCTTTTGGATTTGGCGACAAGAGCGGAATAGATCTTCCCGGGGAGGTGCGGGGACTGGTCAGGAGTCCGGAGTCCTGGTCCGGACGTTCACTCGCAACAATTTCAATAGGCCAGGAGGTGGGAATAACCCCGATCCAGCTTACTGCGGCCATGGCCGTTATTGCCAACGGCGGTCTCCTTGTGAGGCCTCATATTGTATCAGAAGAAATTGACCATATGGGAAATTCAAAGAGGATTAATCCTGAGATCAAAAGTCGGGTAATCTCTGAATCTACAAGTAAAAAGATGACAGATATCCTGAAATGGGTCGTAAGTAACGAGGGAACAGGCAAACTTGCGGCTGTTGATGGCTTCTCCGTTGCAGGGAAAACCGGTACTGCACAAAAGGCGGACCCTGCCACAGGAAGGTACTCGTCAAGCAAGTTCATAAGTTCCTTTATAGGATTTCTGCCGGCAGATTCCCCGGAGCTTGTCATTCTGATTGTTATAGACGAGCCGCGCGGTGTCTCCTGGGGAGGCAGCGTCGCAGCTCCTGTCTTTCACAGCGTTGCAGAACAGGCACTGAGATACCTGCATGTAGAACCGGCTGAACAGCAGAAAATAACGATTATGGCGAAAAACAGCGACAATTAAGGCGGCATCAGTGAAACTATCAGAGATCATGAAGGACATAGGACTGCAGAAGACCCTGGTAAACATGGAGTGTGACATAACAGGTATTGCTTATGACTCACGCAATGTCAGCAGGGGCACACTCTTCGCTGCGATCAGGGGAATTAAAACAGACGGACATCTCTACATAAAAAATGCCATAGAGAATGGTGCGGCTGCAATCCTTGCAGAGCGCGAACCTGAAGGCGTGACGGTTCCTCCGGACATACCTTTAATCATAGCAAAGGACACGAGAAAGGCCATTGCAGCAGCAGCAGCCAATTACTTCAGGCATCCGTCACGCGAACTAAGCGTGATAGGAATCACAGGGACCAACGGTAAAACGACAACCTCATTCCTCATCAGGTCTATTCTTGAAAATGCAGGCTATAAGTCCGGACTTCTGGGCACCATATTCTGGTCAGACGGCAGCAGGACGTCAGAGGCTGAACATACCACGCCGGAGGCCGTTGATTTTCAAAATTTATTAAGAAGAATGTCAGTCAACGGCTGCACCTTCGCCGTTACCGAGGTTTCATCCCATTCACTCTCGCTCAGCAGGGTTTACGGGACCGACTTCAGTACCGCCGTCTTTACCAATCTGACGCAGGACCACCTGGATTTCCATGCTGATATGGAAGATTATTTTCAGGCAAAAGCCCTCCTCTTCTCCGGCATATCATCAAATAAATATGCGGTTATAAACTCAGATGATCCATACGGACAACGCCTTTTCACGATGATCAAATGCCGCAGTCTCTCGTACGGAATTGATAAAAGTGCAGATATAATGGCGGAGAATATTTCACTTTCAATAGAAGGTACCGGGTTTGACATGGCAACTCCTGCAGGACGTATTTATGTAAAATCAAGCCTTGTTGGAATACATAATGTCTATAACATACTCGCCGCTGCAGGCGCGGCGCTCTCAAACAACATAGCTTTGGAGAAGATCTCCTCCGGAATATCTTCCCTCACTTCTGTCCCCGGCAGGTTTGAACGGATCGACAGCGGGCTCGGCTTCAGCGTGGTGGTTGATTACGCACATACTGAAAATGCGCTGAGATTATTGCTTGAAGCGGCTAAACGGTTCTCGCCAGGGAGGATTGTTACTGTCTTTGGTTGCGGCGGAGACAGGGACAGGGGAAAACGTCCACTCATGGGCGGAACTGCCGTCGAATTAAGTGATTACGTAATTGTGACCTCAGATAATCCGAGATCCGAAGATCCTGAAAAGATTATTGAAGAAGTTGTATCCGGCATAACTGAGGCAATTGCCAGGGACAAGGCAAGGGCTGCAGAATATATAACTCTGCCTGACAGGAGGCAGGCCATAGAAGAGGCTGTCAGAATAGCGGAAAAGGGTGACCTTGTTATAATAGCCGGCAAGGGGCATGAAGATTATCAGATAACCGGCAGGGAAAGGCTTCACTTTGATGACAGGGAAGAGGTGAAAAGGGCTGTTTCAGTCAGGCTGGGGGGGAAATGTTAACTATAGATGAAATATTAAAAGCTGCCGGCGGCAGACTCATTCATGGACGGCATGACCTTGAGGTGCCGGGAATTTCAATTGACTCACGCACTATTAAGAATGGCGAACTCTTTACAGCAATCAAAGGGGATGTGTTTGACGGACATGATTTCATTGAAGAGGCTGTAAGGAAAGGGGCTTGCGGCGTAATAATTGCCGGGAACGGCTATCCGGCCTCAGGCTCCCTCCTGCAGAACAAGGCAGTTATAGCAGTCACCGATACACTCCATGCCCTTCAGGAAACCGCAAGATTCTATCGCAGCAGGTTTTCAATCCCTGTAACAGGAATAACAGGCAGCAATGGAAAGACTACTACAAAGGAAATGCTCTGGTCCATCCTGAGTCAGAAAGCACATGTCCTGAAGAATGAAGGAAACCTTAATAATCATATTGGCGTACCGCTTACACTCCTGAAGCTCGATTCATCGCATAATATGGCAGTAATTGAAATGGGTATAAGTGAGCGGGGTGAACTTACAAGGCTCTGCCGGATAGCTGCGCCGGACTCAGCAGTGATTACAAACATAGGACCGACTCATCTGGAAA
Organism: Nitrospirota bacterium; assembly: GCA_020851375.1. Classification (NCBI taxonomy): domain Bacteria; kingdom Pseudomonadati; phylum Nitrospirota; species Nitrospirota bacterium. The sequence goes on from JADZCV010000044.1 coordinate 89,539, forward strand.
AACTTGGCAGGATAGAAAATGTCGCTGAGGCAAAGGGTGAAATACTGAAGACTCTTCCTTCTGACGGCTTCTGCATCTTAAACAGGGATGACAAGTTTTATGACGTGTTCAGGGCCATGTCTCCGTGCAGGATAATAAGCTTTGGCATTTCACCTGATGCAGATGTGCATATAGAATCCTACGAGACAGCTATTGAAGGCACATCTGTAAACCAGCTTGTTTTTAACCTCATAACCCCTGCAGGCAGGACAGACGTCAATCTGCACATCCCGGGGCTTCACAATATCTATAATGCACTCAGCGCTGCAGCGGCCGCACATGCACATGGAGTATCCCTGGCAGAAATCAAATCAGGTTTGGAGAAATTTACACCTGTAAGGATGCGGAGCTCAGTAGAAAAGACCGGGGATATCTATATTATCAATGATACCTATAATGCCAATCCCGCTTCTATGGTAGCTGCAATAGACATGCTCAAGACATTCAAAGCAGGGAAAAGAAGGTTTGCTGTCATAGGAGACATGCTGGAATTGGGCGAAAACACCATTATGGCCCATCGGGACCTTGGTATTTACATTGCAGGGGCAGGCACAGACGGGCTGATTGCAGTTGGGGAATTCGCGGGCTACGTTGCAGAAGGGGCTTCAGAGGCAGGGATGAACGAAGAACAGGTCAAGGTATTCAATGACTACCCTCAGACCCTCGAGCAGATAAAGGAATGGATATCAGCAGGTGATGTAGTACTGGTAAAAGGGTCCAGGGGGATGAAGATGGAAAGGATAGTGGAAGGACTGAAAGAAAGCATCTGAAATGATATACCACTTATTATATTCTCTTCACGATTATTATTCCTTTTTCAATGTCTTCAGGTATATCACCCTCAGGACTGTTTATGCGGTAATTACAGCCCTCGTCCTCTGCCTTATGATAGGCCCGTATATGATAGAGCTGTTAAAGAAATATCAGATAGGACAGTTCGTCAGGAATGACGGCCCCTCCCGTCACCTGAACAAGGCAGGGACTCCTACCATGGGAGGCGTGCTAATCCTGATTATAGTGGTTCTTGCCACCCTTTCATGGGCTGATCTGTCCAATGTATATGTGTGGCTTGTCCTTGCCGTCCTGGCAGGTTTCGGCCTTATAGGATTTGCTGATGATTACCTTAAGGTCGTAAGGAAGAAGTCGGAGGGTTTGAGGGGAAAATACAAATTCACGATGCAGATAGCCATAGCAACCCTGGTAGCAATTGCACTCTATTATCTTCCGGCTTATTCCACTACACTAAGCGTCCCTTTTTTGAAGAATTTTAATCCTGACCTTGGATGGTTTTATATTCCATTTGTAATCTTCATAATAGTCGGCACGTCCAATGCTGTAAATCTTACCGACGGACTCGACGGTCTTGCCATTGGTCCTGTTATAGTAGTTACGATGGTATTCACAATCATCACCTATGTCGCCGGAAACGCAAAAATAGCCAGTTATCTTCTGATACCTTTCATAAATGGTTCCGGTGAACTTGCTATTCTCTGCGGCGCTGTATTCGGCGCCGGACTCGGCTTCCTCTGGTTCAATACCTACCCTGCCTCTGTATTCATGGGTGATGTCGGATCACTCCCTCTTGGAGCGCTTCTTGGCACTGTTGCAGTTATTGCAAAACATGAATTGCTTCTGATAATAGTCGGCGGCATATTTGTTGTAGAGACTGTTTCCGTCATCTTCCAGGTAGCCTCATTCAGATTGCACGGCAAGAGGGTCTTTTTAATGGCACCCCTTCATCATCATTATGAGCTGAAGGGGTGGCAGGAACCAAAGATAATTGTCCGGTTCTGGATTATAGCGATCATACTGGGATTGCTCGCGTTGAGCACATTGAAACTGAGGTAGTTTTTCTGACATGAAGAATTTAGATCTGAAAGGGAAAAGGACACTTGTCGTCGGCCTTGGTAAAAGCGGCGTGGCTGCTTCAAGGCTGCTGCTGCGTAATGGGGCAATAGTCACGGCAACCGACAACAATCCCGCTGAAAAACTGTCAGATGATGCAAGAAGTCTCATGACATCAGGTGTAAAGATAGAAGCCGGCGGACACCTGACCGGATCATTCACCTCATCCGACCTTATTATTTTAAGCCCCGGCGTCCCTAAAGAAATTAAACCTATGGCTGCTGCAAGAGAGCGGGGAGTAAGGATAATTAGCGAGATAGAGCTTGCCTGCCGCTTTATTGATACCCCGCTTATTGCCATTACAGGCTCCAATGGAAAATCCACCACGACTACCCTGATTGGACGTATACTCATGCTGAACGGCAGCAGCGTCTTTGTAGGGGGCAACATAGGAACTCCCCTGTGTGAATATGTGCTGTCAGGAAAAACCGCTGACTGGGTTGTAGCTGAAATAAGCAGCTTTCAACTGGAAACCATTGAAGGATTCAGGCCCAGGATCTCCCTGCTCCTGAACATATCGCCTGATCATATGGACCGTTACCACGACATATCAGATTATAAAGAGGCAAAATTCAGGATATTTGAAAATCAGGATAAAGATGATTTTGCAGTCATTAACGGAGATGAACCGTGGTGTCCGGATTTGGCAGGCAGGATTAAATGCAGGCCGGTATTATTCAGCAGAAGGAATAAAACGGCAAACGGAATTTTCACTGAAGATGGATGGATTGTCTCTGACATCGGGGGAACAAGGTTAAGGGTGTGTGAAACATCAGCCCTAGGTATCAGGGGCGTGCATAATCTTGAAAATGCCATGGCATCCGCTGCCGCGGGGATCCTTGCCGGTTGCAGTAAGAACGCCATTGAGTCTGCCTTAAAGACATTTACAGGACTTGAGCACAGGCTGGAGTCAGTACGGGAGATCAATGGCGTAAGATATATTAATGACTCAAAAGGGACAAATGTGGGGGCCGTCATAAAATCCATTGAAAGTTTCGACGAACCCCTGCTCCTGATTGCAGGCGGGAGAGACAAGGGGAGTGATTTTTCCCCGCTCAGACCGCTGATAAAAGAACGTGTCAAAAGACTTATCCTTATAGGCGAGGCAAGCAGGAAGATAGCAAAAGATGCCGCGGGTCTGACAGAGACATCCTTTGCATCCTCACTTGAAGAGGCCGTAAGCATGGCACAGGGAAGTGCCGTAAAAGGGGATGTTGTACTCCTCTCCCCTGCCTGTGCGAGTTTTGACATGTTCAGGAACTTTGAAGACCGGGGGAATAAATTCAAGGAGATAGTATGGAGACTAAACAGCTCAGCTTAAACTTCAGCCGGAAGGACAAAATGCTTGTTGCAATCGTTTTTTGCCTCGCAGGGTTTGGCATGATCATGATTTACAGCGCCAGCGCCATGACTGCCCTGCAGAAATACGGCGACTCTTTCTATTTCCTCAAGAAACAGTTCGCCTGGATGATATTATCTGTCATTGCAATGCTTGTGGTGTCAAGAATGGATCTGGACATACTAAAGCGTCTTCATTTTCCGCTGATAGCCCTCTCCTGCATTCTCCTGGTGCTCGTCCTGATCCCTGGAGTGGGCAGTGAAATAAATAACTCCCGAAGATGGTTCAGGCTGGGGCCTTTGTCTCTTCAGCCTTCAGAGCTGGCAAAGGTGTCCGTCATTATTTACCTGTCAACATATCTGGCAAAGAAAGGCGAACGGATCCAGGACTTTGTCAACGGCTTTGTCCCTCCGCTTCTTGTTGTGGGACTCATCTCACTCCTTGTAGTAGTTGAACCGGACCTCGGGACAGTTCTTGTCATCTGCGGTGGTTCCGGAATACTGCTTTTCATCGGGGGTGCCAGGATATTGCATATCTCAGGATTGTTTCTAACCTGTCTGCCGGCTGTCATTCTCCTTATCGTGAATGTCGGTTACAGGGCAAAGAGAATTACGGCCTTCCTGCATCCGTGGGATGATCCTGACGGCACAGGCTATCAGATAGTACAGTCCTTTCTTGCATTTGGAAACGGTGGAATATTTGGAAGGGGCGTAGGCGGGGGCAGGCAAAAACTCTTTTTCCTTCCTGAGGCCCATACGGATTTCATATTCTCGGTTGCAGGCGAAGAGCTCGGATTCACCGGATGCGTTGCGATAATAATCCTTTTTATCTTCTTTCTGTGGAGATGCTTTAGAATAATCAGGAATCACTGGGGTTCGTTTGAGGGTTATCTGGCGTCAGGCATAACCATCTTCATTGCTATTCAGATTATCATCAACATGTATGTTGTGACAGGACTCTTTCCTACAAAGGGTCTGGCGCTGCCGTTTCTGAGTTTCGGCGGCACATCCTTATTGACAAATATGGTGCTGGTTGGGTTGCTGTATTCCATATCAGGAAGATCTCCTGTTAAACATCAGGTGGAAGTGCGGACAAATGGTAAATTCAGGACGCTGATAAAAACGCATTAAACAATAATATGCGCGTAATCATTGCAGGCGGAGGCACCGGAGGCCATCTGTATCCGGGGATGGCGGTGGCTGAGGAGATTTACAGGCAGGAGCCGGATTCTGAAGTACTTTTTGTAGGCACTAAAGCCGGCATTGAGTCAAGGATACTACCCAGGGAGGGATACAAATTGGAAATAATACCAGCTGGAGGAGTTGTCAGGAAGAATTTGATGTCAAAATTATTATCATTAATGAAAATGACCGGTGGCTTCTTCAAGTCATTTTTTCTCCTCAGACGATTCAGGCCTGACGTAGTAATCGGCGTCGGTGGTTATGCATCTGCACCCATGCTATCTGCTGCTTCCCTGATGAGGTATCCCACGATGATAATGGAACAAAACCTTTATCCAGGCTCAACAAACAGATTTCTTTCCAGGATAGTTGACAGGGTCGTTGTGGCATTCGAAGGATCTGAGAAGTTCTTTAACAGAAAGGTGGACGTCCTTGGCAATCCTGTCAGAAGGAGTATTCAGAATTGCACATACAGGAGCGGCAGGAGGACATTTACAGTCTTTATTTTCGGAGGCAGCCAGGGTTCCCATGCAATAAATAAAAGCGTTGCAGAATCACTTGAATATTTGCAGGATGCGGCCGGTCAGATAAGGTTTCTGCATCAGACAGGCGAAAGGGATTATGCATGGGTTGATGAGTCTTACAAGAAGGCGGGAATGCAGGCTGAAGTGGTGCCCTATGTTTACAACATAGTTGATATGTATGGCAAGTCGGACATAGTTATATGCAGGGCAGGAGCTACAACTATAGCTGAAATCACCGCAAGCGGGCGTCCTGCAATACTAATACCGTATCCTTATGCAGCTCATGACCATCAGAGGACAAATGCAGAATACGTGCAATCAGCGGGCGGCGCTGAGGTAATACATGAAAAAGATCTCAGTGGAAAAATTCTTGCTGACAAGATTAAATATTTTATGTATAACAGGGATAGACTAAAAGAAATGGCAGAAAAAAGCTCCGGTCTTTACAGACAGAATTCAGCACACGATATTGTTAAGCTGTGCAGGTTTCTTGTGTTAAAATAAATTAATTCAAAAGCTTCAGGGGATACAGCCATATGTTCAGGAAAATACAGCATATACACTTCGTAGGAATAGGTGGAGCAGGCATGAGTGGAATCGCCGAGGTCCTGCTCAACCTCGGATACAAGGTCAGCGGCTCGGATATGAATGAGACAGAGGTAGTGCAGCGACTGCGGAATGCAGGCGGACACATAACCATCGGACACAGTTCTTCGAACATCAAGGGGGCTCAGGTGGTTGTCATATCTTCAGCAGTCTCGCCTCATAATATCGAAGTAGTTGCAGCACGGAGTTCTTCCATTCCGGTGATACAGCGTGCAGAGATGCTGGCTGAATTAATGCGCCTTAAGTACGGGATCGCTATAGCAGGGGCCCACGGAAAGACTACAACTACATCCATGATATCAAGCGTAATCGCATCAGCAGGACTTGATCCTACTGTTGTAATAGGCGGAAAGCTTAACAGCCTCGGTAGTAACGCCAAGCTGGGCCAGAGCGAATTTCTTGTGGCAGAGGCAGATGAGAGCGACGGATCATTCCTTAAACTCTCTCCGACCATCGCCGTAGTTACAAATATTGACGCTGAACACCTCGATTATTATCATGACATTGAAAATATCAGGAGGACCTTTCTTAATTTCATAAATAAGGTGCCGTTCTACGGTGTTTCCATCCTGTGCGCAGATGATGCCAATATAAGGAGCATTCTCCATTCAGTTGAAAAGAGGTATATTACATATGGGATCAACAGCAGGGCGGACATCACTGTTGCTGACATAGAAATGTCATCGGGAAAATCAAAGTTCAGGGTGCTTTACAGGGGCATGGACATGGGCAGGTTCGAGCTGTCGCTGCCAGGCATGCACAATATCAGCAATGCCCTGTCCTGCATAGGTGTGGCTGTCGAGCTTGATATTAATACAGATGATGTAAAGAAGGCGCTGAGGGATTTCAGCGGTGTTGAACGCAGATTCCAGATAGTCGGACGGATAAATGCGCAGGATGTACTGATAGTTGATGACTACGGACACCACCCTACAGAAATCAGGGCTACACTGGCGGCCGCCAAGTCAGGATGGGAAAGGAGGACTATCGTCCTTTTTCAGCCGCACAGGTATACAAGGACAAGGGATCTTATGAATGAGTTCGCAGGGGCTTTCAGTAATGCAGATGTCCTTCTGGTTACAGAAATATATCCTGCAGGCGAACAGCCTGTTGAAGGTGTCAGCGGCAGGAAACTATTTGACGCCATACGGGAGCATGGCCACAGAAACGTACTGTTTGTATCCGACAAAAAGGCGATTTCTGAAAAGGTGAGGGAATTACTCATGAATGGGGATATGGTCATCACTCTCGGAGCCGGTGATATATGGAGGGTTGGCAGGGAACTCGTTGATAGTTCAGTCAGCAATGACAAGACAACAGGCATGAAGTAGGCGAACGCGTTTACATGGTGATAAGGAAACAAAGACAACTGAGATCTGTCCTTACAGGATTAAAGAGCACTGTGCTGTTTAATGAACCTTTGAGCAGGCATACGTCTTTCAGAATCGGCGGGCCTGCAGAGGCTATGGTATACCCATGCAATGAAACTGAGCTTACGAAGGTGGTACATATAGCCAGGTCTGAAAGGATCCCCCTCTTTGTTTTGGGAAATGGTACAAACATTTTAGCAGGTGACAAAGGTTATCATGGTATCGTGGTATCTTTATCTTCCGCTGATGCCGGAGAATGTTTCAGGCAAATTGTAAAAATAAGGGAAGTCAACGACCAGGTATATATTTATGCAGGCGCAGGGACTGCATTGGCAAAACTGCTTAAATACACGATCCAAAACGGGCTGACCGGCCTTGAGTTCACAGCCGGAATCCCGGGCTCTCTCGGCGGCGCTGTAATTATGAATGCAGGCTCATATGGAAGGGAGATGAAGGACGTACTTGATACAGTCAGGATTATTGACAGAAATGGCATCCCTGCAGATATCCCTGCAAAGGATATATCATTTAAATACAGGGGAGCCGCCATTCATGGGACAGCAGTAACCGGGGCAGTGCTCAGACTGAGCAAAGGCGATCCTGAGAAAATAAAAAAAACCGTGGAAGAAAACATCCGGAGAAAAAGGACGAGTCAGCCTTTGAGCGCGCACAGCGCCGGTTCCATATTCAGGAACCCTGACAGGACAAAGGCATGGGAGCTGATTGATTCAGCGGGTATGAGGACGGCATCTGCCGGCGGGGCATCAGTATCCCCTCTTCATGCCAACTTCATAGTCAACAACGGCAACGCCACTGCAGGAGATGTCCTGTCGCTCATAAAACAGATTGGGCGAAAGATTGAGAAAGACACTGGAACAACACTTGAGCTGGAGGTAAAAATAGTAGGGTCATGATTAGTGACAGGAAAATAGGCGTACTTATGGGCGGCTTGTCATCGGAACGTGAAATATCCCTTAAGACAGGCAGGCTTGTTGCTGCCTCATTAAAAAGGAAGGGTTACAATGTCGCTGCCATTGATGTCGGGAGGGACCTGCCACAGACTTTAATAAATGAGGGAATAGGGGCCGCCTTTATCGCCCTTCATGGCAAATTCGGAGAAGACGGCTGCGTACAGGGACTACTTGAGTTAATGGGCATCCCATATACCGGTTCAGGAGTATCCGCAAGCGCTGTATGCATGGACAAACTGCTGACGAAGGAGATACTGCTCCATCACGGTCTTCCCACACCCAAGTTCTCGGTACTGAATAAAGGTGCAGCAGAAGAGCTTCCTGCAGTGAGATACCCCGTTGTAGTCAAGCCATTGAGGGAGGGTTCTACTATCGGCATCAGTATAGTGCAGGAGAAAACAGGGCTAAAGCCGGCCATTGATAATGCATTCCAATACGGAGATACCATCCTGCTCGAAGAATATATTGCCGGCAGGGAAATCACTGCCGGAATTATCCGTGATACTCCCCTTCCGCTTGTTGAAATTGTCCCCCGCGGTGGATTCTATGACTTCAATACCAAGACAACAGGCGGTATGGCTGAATATATAGTGCCGGCTGAACTACCCTCAGCCGTATCCGGTAATATACAGGACACAGCACTTAAGGCCCACAAGGCGCTGGGTTGTTGTTATGTGTCCCGGGTGGATTTCAGGGTTGATCCTGCAGGGCAGCCATACATACTGGAGGTAAACACAGTGCCGGGCATGACAGATACCAGTCTCCTGCCCAAAGCGGCCGGAGAAGCAGGTATCGGATATGATGAACTTGTGGAAATGATTCTATCGTCGGCTTTTACAGGGAAGGCCAGCAATGTACTTTTCTAAATACAAATCAAAGAAGACTGCCGGAAAAAAGAACAGGATCCGCGGACAGAAGCGTGGCGGTGTGAAAAAAGGCGTTCTCAGATTCCTTATCCTTGCAGCAATTATCATCTCTATAGTTCCTGTGGTATATCTGTCAGACAGCGTATACAGACTGGCGGCAAAAAGACCAGATAACAGGCAGGCGGTTCAGACATCCTACATGGACCGCCACTTCCGCGTGGAATCTGTCAGGGTCTCCGGAAACAACATGGTTACAATGGAAGAATTAAATCCATATCTGCAATCGGCAAAGGGCAGGAATATTCTCAAACTCGATCTCGGGGTATTGGCAGCAAAACTCAGAAACAATCCCTGGATTAAAGATGTGTCTGTCAGGAGGGAGCCGCCGTCTTCTATAGCCGTGAGTATAGTGGAGAGGACGCCGGCAGTATATGTCAACAGCAGGGGCGGTTTGTATCTTGCTGATGAGGAAGGTACTTTGCTGGGAGAAAAGGGCGGCATCACCTTTGGATTGCCGGTTGTTTATGGAATATCGCTTGGCAGCACCAGGGTTGGGGAAAAGAGTAATTCTGAGGCGCTCATGTCAGCCATCCGGGTAAGGAACGAGTTGAGTTCTCTGTCCTGGATAGAACTTCCTCAAACAGCAATAGAGATTGATGAGAGATCAGATATAACCCTTCATATGAGGGGATACAGGGTAAAGCTTGGTCACAACAGATACAGGGATAAGATGCTCAGATTCAATGAAATCGCAAAGGACCTTAATGGAAAGGGTATCTCTTATAAGGAAGTAGACCTGAGATTTGACAACCAGGTGGTTGTTCAGACTCTTTGAAAATTAACGGAGGAAGAGCGTGCGTAAGAAGGAGAATATAATTGCAGCCCTTGATATAGGCACCACAAAGATCTGTGCTATTGCCGCTGAAGTAACGGAAGGCAATAAACTGAGTATAAAAGGAATGGGAACAAGCCCTTCAAAGGGATTGAAAAAAGGGATAATTGTTGACATAGAACAGACGGTTGATTCAATAAGAAAGGCCGTGCAGGAGGCCTGCAAAACATCCGGAGTGGAAATAAAGAATGTCCATACGGGAATTGCCGGCAGTCACATCCTTGGGCTCAACAGCAAAGGCGCCGTCCCCATCAGGAACCAGGAAGTAGCAATGGGTGACGTGGAAAAGGCCCTTGAAACGGCAAGGGCAATAGCAATCCCCCCTGACAGAGAAATATTACATGTTATTCCACAGGAGTTCATCATAGACGGCCAGGATGGCATCAGAAATCCCATCGGGATATCTGGAGTACGGCTCGAAGTGCTGGTTCACATAATTACAGGCGCCATCACCTCTGCCCAAAATATAATCAAGAGCGTAAATAAGGCGGGCATCGATGTCATGGATGTTATCCTCCAGCCGCTGGCCTCAGCTGAAGCTGTCCTGACACAGGATGAAAAGGAGCTTGGGGTGGCCCTCATAGATATTGGCGGTGGTACAACTGATATGGCCCTGATCATAAATGGTTCCGTTAAGCATACTGCAGTCATACCAATAGGCGGCAATTATGTTACAAATGACATTGCATTCGGAGTACGCACCCCATTTACTGAGGCTGAAAACCTTAAAATAAAATATGGATGCGCAATGAAGTCACTGATTATGGAAAATGGTACCATAGAAGTTCAGGATGTCGGAGGCAGGCCTCCCAGGCAGTTATCAAGACATGAGCTGGCCGGAATAATACAGCCAAGGGCAGAAGAGATTTTTGAACTGGCAAAACATGAAATAAAGAAGGCAAATTTTTTTGATGCGCTCTGTTCCGGGATTGTACTGACCGGGGGAAGCAGTATAATGAAAGGCTTACCTGAACTGGCAGAGAAAATTACGGGACTGCCGGTCAGACTGGGAACCCCTGAAAATATATCAGGCAGCATTGCTAATATTAATCATCCTATGTATTCAACTGGTATAGGCATTCTCCTGTATGCAATACAGCAGGAAGGCGTTGATTGCGGAAATTTCGGAAACGGACGCATGGTTGATAATATGTTTAAAAAGATGAAGGGATGGTTCAGGGAATTCTTCTAACACATCATTTTTATTATTCCACAGGAGGGTGCAAATGTTTGAACTTGAGGAAATTATTGAAGTTGGCGCAAGGATCAGGGTTATCGGCGTTGGCGGCTGCGGATGCAATGCTGTAAACAATATGATTGCATCAAAACTGGCAGGAGTTGAATTCATTGCAGTCAACACAGATGTCCAGAACCTTGCGCTATCAAAGGCTAACACGAAATTACAGATAGGGGCCAAACTGACGAGGGGCCTTGGGGCAGGGGCAAACCCTGATATAGGAAGGGATGCTGCGCTGGAAGACGCCGAGGCATTAAGAGAGGTCCTCGCAGAATCTGATATGGTTTTTGTAACCGCAGGAATGGGTGGAGGGACAGGAACAGGCGCTGCACCGGTTATAGCAGAAATCGCAAAGAGCCTGGGGGCATTGACTGTCGCAGTCGTAACAAAACCATTCATGTATGAGATGGGTAAGAGGATTGCTCATGCAAAACGCGGTCTTGAGGAGATGAAAAAGTATGCAGACAGCGTCATTGTTATACCAAACGAAAAGGTCCGCAGCCTCGTAGACAAGTCAACACCCATGCTAAAGGCATTTGAACTTGCCGATGATGTATTGCGGCAGGCTGTTCAGGGAATATCTGATATCATTATCAAACCCGGTTATATAAATGTGGATTTTGCGGATATAAAGACTATCATGAGTCATATGGGCCGTGCGGTTATGGGAATGGGCGTAGGCAGCGGTGAAAACAGGGCTGTTGATGCGTTAAACAAGGCGATAACAAGCCCCCTGCTCGAAGACAGTTCCATCGAAGGTTCCAAGGGAATCCTGATCAATATATCAGGCGGGATGGACCTTGCGCTCAACGAGATTTCGGAGGCATCCCTTATAATAGAGAAGGCTGCTGACAAAGATGCCAATGTAATACTTGGATGCGTAATTGATGAGGCATTGGGAGATAAGGTTGTTGTAACGGTTATTGCCACCGGTTTCAGCGAAGACATGCAGGTGCCTGTTGCCGTGGGCGCTGGGTTTGGAAATGAGTATGAAAAGTCAATTCACAGTCAGAAAGAAATGGAACGGCCGGCATTTACCAGGAAATTCAGCTCTGCTGACTTCAGAAACGAGGCAGTCGGAATAGAAAATAATGAGTTTGACATGCCCGCCTTCTTAAGGAGGAAGGATATCTGAATGCTCCTCTACTTGCCTGAACTGGAAAATTACAGTATTAAACATTTCTTTACAACGAAACAATCTGACTTCAGGGACATGACGCCGTTCGGCAGTAAAGACACGATTCTGACGATAAATCAGGTGCATGGAAATGATATATTTGTAATAGACAAACCTGTGGAAAAGGTTGCCGCTCTGATGAATGCTGCAGCCAGGACACAGGGTGATGCAATTATAACCAATCAGAGGAATATTGGGATAGGAATCGTTACTGCAGATTGCGTCCCGATACTGATTCTTGACCCCGTAAGGTCTGTAATATCAGCAGTGCACGCCGGGTGGAAGGGAACTATAAAGGGTGTCCTGCCGAGGGTCATCCTGGAAATGACAAATAGATTCAGATGCCATGCTGAGGATATAGTGGTTGGCATCGGTCCTGCCATCGGGTCATGTTGTTACACGGTAGGCGGTACAGTAACAGAGCCATTAAAAAGCGCAAACCCTGAATGGGGCAGATATTTAAGGCCGGATGGAGAGGGACAGTCCATGCTTGACCTGGCGGCATTGAACATAAGACAGGTTGAGGATGCAGGTGTCCTGTCAAAGAATGTATTTAACCTGGGCTTATGTACTTCATGTAACAAGGAACTATTCTTTTCATACAGGAGAGACGGGGCCGGGACAGGCAGGATGCTGAGCGGAATCATGCTGAACTAAAAGCGCCAGGTTTGTTATCCAAATTTGTGGGGGGATGAACCACTACGCTACGGGATGGCAGGATCAGCGGAAATTTTCAGGTAAACAATTACGTGCTTCCGGATAACAGAGGCATATGAAAATCCTCCTTAGTCCCCCTTTACAAAGGGGGAAAATAATTCTTCTCTGTATAAAAGAGAGAAATCAGTTCCCCCTTTAGTAAAGGGGGGACAGGGGGGATTTGAACGGGGATTCTCAGGTGAATGATCAGTGATAACCTTCACAACGTAATTGAGCGGATGGCGCACGCGGCAGGGAGGGCCGGACGGAATCCAGAAGATGTGGTTCTGATCGCAGCTTCCAAGGGCGTCGGAATTGACAGGCTCAGGGAAGGATTGTCTGCAGGGATCAGGGTTCTTGGCGAAAGCAAGGTACAGGAGGCTATGCCCAAGATTCAGGCCATTGGAAAAGGGGCTGAATGGCATTTTATCGGGCACCTTCAGGGCAATAAGGTAAAGTATGTTGTTGGTGAATTTACACTTATTCACTCTGCAGACAGCATTGAACTGTCGGAGGCAATAAACAGCAGGGCCGAAAAGACAGGTGTAATTCAAAAAATACTGATAGAAGTAAATGTTTCAGGAGAAAAAGGCAAATTTGGCATCATGCCGGAAAAGGTAAGTGCTGTAACAAAGGCAATCTCAGCATTTCATAATGTCTCACTGAGGGGATTTATGACTATACCCCCATACAGTGATAATCCTGAAGATGCAAGGCCATATTTCAGGATGCTCAGGGAGATAAGGGACAATGTCAGGAATTCCGGGACATGTTATGGTGACTGCAGGGAATTATCCATGGGTATGAGCGGCGATTTTGAAGTGGCGATCGAAGAAGGGGCAACAATGGTCAGGATAGGAACGGCTATTTTCGGAGCAAGGAAAGGAAGATAAATGGCAAAGTATAAGATTTGTATATTGGGAACCGGGAACATGGGTGAGGCCATACTCAGGGGGATACTTACGTCCGGGTTATACCCTAAAAAGGATATCGTTGTAACGGACGTTTCTGAAGAGAGGCTCTCGTATATACATGAACGTTACAATGTAAAAACAACAAAAGATAATGCGCAGGCCGCCTCCTCTTCCAGATATATAATGATTATTGTGAAACCTGCTGTAGTGAAGTCACTTTTAAATGAAATCGCACATTTACTGGATACATCAAAGCTTGTTATATCTGTTGCAGCAGGCATATCTATAAACAATATACGGATGTGGCTGAAAAAGGAACTCCCTGTCATAAGAGTAATGCCCAATATCCCTGTCCTCGTATTGGAGGGGGCTACAGCCATAGCCTCAGGCCCCGGTGTAAGGCACGAAGAGATTGAGGACGTTAAAAAAATATTTGATTCAGTAGGCAAGTCAATACTCCTTGGTGAAGAGTATATCAATGCAGTCACAGGGCTTAGCGGGAGCGGGCCGGCCTACATATTCACTGTCATAGACGCGCTCTCGGACGGCGGAGTAAAAGCAGGACTACCCCGCCAGGCATCCACCCTGCTTGCAGCTCAGACCGTACTTGGAGCAGCGAGGATGGTACTTGAAAGCGGAGAGCATCCTGGAAGGCTTAAAGATATGATAACTTCACCAGGGGGGACAACTATCGAAGGTTTACATACACTTGAAATGTCAGGAATTCGCGGTGCTTTTATCAGCGCAGTCGAACACGCCGCCAAAAAGGCTGAAGAATTGGGAAAGAGGGAATAACTATGTTCGTATTTACTAATTTTATAGCTGCGGTCGCCGATGTAATTAATATAATACTGACAGTCTATATGTATGTAATTATTGCGCGGGCAATCTTGTCATGGGTAAGTCCTGACCCCTATAATCCTATAGTACAGATGCTTTACAAGGTAACAGAGCCTGTCCTGAGTCCGTTAAGACGGCTGATACCTGTGTGGAAAACGGGTCTGGATCTGTCACCTATGATAGCAATATTGATAATATTATTCTTAAAAAGATTTCTTGTGGCATCGCTTAGACAGGCAGCTTACTTTTAAACCTACTGATAACAAACCAGAAGCAGAAAGGGAGGTCCTTGTGGAAAATGGATGGCGCGATTATCAGGGCAGCATCAAAAGACAGAAGAACTTTAGAAAAAAGGGCTTCATTGTCATATCATTAATCCTCGGAATAACATTTCTTGTTACGAGTTCGGCCATTTTGGGAGGCACGGGTATTTCAGGGAAATTCAATTACTCGATTCAGGAGGACAATCTTAACCTGAAATTCACAGAGGACTTCGTTCACATAGAAGGTGGAATTGACCCGCTTTTCAATGACGTTGTTGAAAACAGGGTTGTTAGTAAGTTCGGAGACGATGTACAGGTGATCTACACACTGGATCCGGTACTGCAGGAAAAGGTGACGTCTCTTTTTGAAAAATACAAAGTTCCATACGGGGCATTCGTGGCAATATCACCCCGTACAGGAAAGGTCCTTGCCATGGTTGGCTACTCAGAAAAGGACGGTCCTGACCAGCAGTTCGCTCTCAGGGCAACATATCCGGCTGCATCTGTCTTTAAACTTGTAACAGCTGCGGCTGCCATTGAAAAAGGGAAGGTTGAACCTGATACCGTAATAAATTTCAGTGGAGGGCTTTATTCACTCTCTCCGCGAAACTGGACTGACAATCCCAGGAAAGACAAAAACAAGATAACACTTGCTGATGCTATGGGGAAGTCGTGCAATGTCGCGTTTGCAAAAGTGGCCCTGAAGTGGCTTGAGGCGGATGACCTGCTCAGGTCTGCAGAAAAGTTCGGATTTAACAACTCAATAAACTTCGAATTTCCGGTACAGACAAGCAGGGTATATGTTGAAAATACTGAGTCAAGTATTGCAAAAACAGCGGCCGGGTTTGGCCATGTCACACTTTCGCCGCTGCATGGCGCCCTGATCGCCTCTGCAATTGCAAATAACGGGCGTATGGTTGAGCCAAGGATAGTTGAAAAGATCTTCATTGATGGAAGAGAGGCGTATAACGTTGACATGAAGGAGTGGCCTTCAGGTATTTCCAATAAAACCGCTGATAAGCTCAGGCACATGATGGTTAAGACTGTTGAAAAGGGAACCGCAAGACATGCATTCTACACGCGGCGGGGAGAGGCTTACCTTAAAGACATGGCCGTTGGGGGAAAGACTGGTTCACTGGAAGGCAATGATCCGCAGGGCGATTACAGCTGGTTCATAGGCATGGCGCCACTTGACAATCCGGAGATAGCAGTTGCAGCGCTTGTAATAAATCACCCCAAATGGCAGATTAAGGCCCCGTTTGTCGCAAGGGAAGGCCTTTTGACTTACTTCAACAATAAGGACAAGGGTGCTTCAAAAGAAAAGCTTAAAGTAGCCAGCCTGAGATAAAATGACACAGGGAATCACTGCCAGGCATAAAGGCTTGATAATCATTTCCCGTAATCGAGCCTGAGACATAATAATAAGACAAGGATCGTTAGAATAATAAAGAGCCACGTGCCCAGAAACCAGCCTATTAACGGAATCGTATAATAGAATCCCCGGATGCCAAATGTATAATGAATGCCTGCAGTAGAAAACATCTTCGTAATATAGTCAACGGCGCTCATCTTCATCGTCTCCTCTATCGTTTCCGTGGAGGCGCCAATCAGAATAGCAAGGTAATTCAGGAGGCGTATGCAGAGGGTAAAATTAAGCAGGGAGAGCAGAAACATGATCATAAGGGTTATTAATTTGATAAACACGTGATAATCAGGGAGTGAAATAGTCCCCTTTCCTGTAACAATTCCTGACGTCTGTTCTATATTAATTATGAGATAGAGTATGCTGCCTATAAACACGATGCTCGAAGATGCGAGGAATGAGGCAGCCATATGTATATTGCGAAGTGACTGAACAGCAGTAATTGCATGGCCTGGTCTAAGCATATTTTCCACCCATGTCCTGCGGATTATGTTGATCTTACCTTTAAAGATATTCCTCGGAAGCCTTGATACTTTGAAATAATAGTATGCATGATAAAACAACGTGCATGATACAAAAAGAACCAGTGCCAGGATATCTATTGGGGATAATATCATTTTACGACTCCGTCAAAAATCAATTTCGTGTAACATCTTGTCATGATACACTTCAGGATGTCTCTCTTTGGGTGCAAGCTCTGTAATCTTGGACCCGTACTGCAGGGCCTCGTCATGATGTCCCACATACCACAACCGTATAGGCCCGTTGTCTGAGTGTTCAAATATAAGCCTGTATGTCTCGTCCACCCTGCACTCCATTATACCCTTTCGGCCTGTCCTTAACTGTTTTACCTGGAGAGAAGGATGGCGGTCGCTCTTAAGAAGCAGTATTACGCACTTCCATATCTTTGGCTGGACATTCCTGGGTAACCTGTATGCATTGAGAACAAAGTCATCTGTAAGTGTCAAACTATCTTCCGCCATAATTTTCCATGAATGAATTAACCGTAGAAAATTTCTCCACCACTACTGCTCCATCATTATCAAATTCTACTCTATATGTAAATGGAATTCTATCCATTAAATTATCAAACCTGAGATCTATAAATTCAACAAGGTGATGTCCGTTAGCCATATCCTTAACTACTGCCACAGGAAACCTTGCAAACCACATGTAAAACTCTACGCCTGGCATTTTCTGTGCATTATCAAGCCAGGGAGAGGCAGGCCATTTCTTCCACATTATACCATTCATTTCCCTGCCGGAGTCATGTTGATTATAAATATCCGCAAAACGCTGATAAAGCGTGTCCCCTGAATCAACAAGCAAAACCCATTTGAATGGAGAGAGCGGCTGGGGAAGCGCCGCTATAGTGTGTGCAGAAAGATTTCTTTCCCTTGCCTCCTCGAAGGCCATGGAGACTGCTGTGTTATGACTGAATATGCAGAGTCCAATGTACGGCACCAGAAGGCTTAAAGACATTACGCCAAGTTCCCTGTTATAACTCTTAAACAGGTACGTGAGCAGAAACGGGACCATGAGGATTGCCGTAAAATATGGATCTATGATGAATATGATATCCCATGCGATCCTTTGATCGGAAAGTGGGCTTAAGGCCATAGTTCCAAAGGAGGTTACCAGATCCAGCAGGATGTGACTGAGAAGCGACAGGAAACATAGAAGATAAAAAGATAAAAAGTTTTGCTTCCTGGATACGCGATTAAAAATAAAGGCAAGGATAAGACTAAAAAAAGGCAATAAAATCAGTGAATGTGTAATGCCACGGTGGTGCCTCAGAAAGGTTTCCTCGCCGAATAACCGAAGCAGGAAATCTGAATCAGGCAATGTAGCTGCAATAATACCTGTTGCAGTGCCCCATTTACCAAAACTTTTCGAAAATCCGGCTTTGGCAATAACAGCGCCTGCTAAACCATGTGTAACAGGATCCATACCGTTTCAAGATAAATAGGGACAGCGACTATTTATTCATATTCCGTGCATGCAAATAAATAGTCGCTGTCCCTATTTATCTTTATCCCTCGAATTTCTGGAACAGGATATTGCAGATACTCTCATGTTCACTAAAAAGTTCAGGGGCTTCCTGTCTTATGGAAGATATATCTATTTTCCCCTCCACAATGGCCTTGACTTTCTTAAGGTCTTCAAGATTGGGAAACTCGAAGTCTACTCCTATTGATGTAAATGCCTCGCCTGCATAGTCATAAACAGCCTTTCTCACACTATCCTCCGGCTGAGGCGTCCCTCTCAAGGCCAGAAACTTCATCCTTGTTACAACAAGACAGGCGAGCATCCCTTCACGGGTCGTTTTATTCGAAAGGACACGCTTCGACAATTTCTCTTTCAGTATATCTTCACATGCTTCCATATTCACCCCTTTTTATAGAAAGGACACAGCACTCCATCTTAGAAAATAATCGCCAAGTTTACGCTCAAAAATGCCCAGGTGCAAGGAAGGACTTAAAATTTGAGCCGAGGCGTACTGGTTCGTACGTTGAGGCTCAGATTTTAAGTTCTGACGCCGCAGATGGGCGTTTTTCAGCGTAAACTTAATGGAATGATTCTTCCTCGAAGTCCGCGCACTCCGACACAATTACATCAAATACCACATCCTCAGGGATAAAGACTGAGTCGCTCCCGTCTTCTTCCTGCATTTCCCTAAGCTCCTCAAGCGCCTCATCAAGTGATTCCATCTCCGCAGATGTATCAAGCTCTGCCGGCACCAGGCAACTTGACATATGCTTACACTTTGGGCAAAGGTTCATATCAGACATCACTCCTTTCTTTTTGAGTTGAGTATTTTATATTAAGAAAAAATAAAAGTAAAGATTTATGGAGTTATTTTAACAATTAAAAAAAGACTTGACAAACTAATTAAGCTATAATAGAATTATTCTCAGATTGGAATTATTCTAACTAATGATATGGAAAAGATTATTAATAAATATAAAGACAGCGGCATGCGGCTGACTCCCCAGAGGATTGCAATACTTAAATACCTTGATGGAAATACCAGCCATCCAACTGCTGAGGATATATACAGGGATGTCAGGCGGCACTATCCTACCTTGTCCTTTGCCACAGTATATAATACCCTTCAGACACTGAAGGACCACGGCAGGGTCATGGAAATTACGATTGATCCGGAGAGAAAGCATTATGACCCGAACACAGATCAACATCATCATGTAGTGTGCATCAGGTGCAACAAGATCCGGGATGTATTTGAAGATTATTCCGGGATCCTGAAACTGCCTGCAAGCATGTCAGGAGAGATCAGGGCTGTTGGAGTTCATGTGGATTTCTATGGTATTTGCAGGAGCTGCCATAAAGAGGAAGGGGGGTGATTACTCTGCACTAACACCTGCGGTAATTATGTTTAATCAATATATTAACAATATCTTAAAAGGAGGAAGCAACGATGTCAGAATATTTATCTATAGGACAGATAGTACCAAATTTCGAGATGGAGGTCTTTGATCCCAATAAAAGTGACTTTGGTAAGATTAACCTTGATGAGATTAAAGCGAGGAGGTCATGGACCATACTCTTCTTTTATCCGGCAGATTTTACGTTTGTATGCCCTACTGAGCTCGATGATCTTGCTGACAAGCAAAAACAGCTCAAGGACCTCGGCTGTGATGTTATCGCAGTAAGCACAGATACAAAATTTTCCCACATGGCATGGCAACAGTCTGAAAAGCTGCTTGCCAATGTTAAATATCTGATGGGGGCTGATCCGACCGGCAGGGTCTCGCGGTTGTTTGGGGTTTATGATGAGAATACAGGTCTGGCACTCAGAGGCACATTTATCATCAATCCGGACGGAAAGCTGATTGCATCTGAGATTAACTTCTACAATGTCGGCAGGAATGCTGATGAGCTTCTGAGAAAGATGCAGGCCAATCTGTATCTTTCAGGTCATCCTGATGAGGTCTGCCCTGCAAACTGGCATGAAGGCGAAAAGACTATTAAGCCGTCAGCAAAGATCGTCGGAAAAGTCTACGAGGCAATGAAATAGGGCTATCCATGGGGCTGCCAGGGACACTTGCCCATGGACCACCAGGGGAAGCGTCTCCAATCCGAGCCGTAGCGCCGGGATTCATCACCAGCGCTACGGCTTATTTTTTCTTCTGCTTCCTGTCCTGATTGCCGTGTAAGGATGTGTCTGGAATGCCGTAGGATGACCATTTCCTGTCCACCAACTCTCTGATCTCGGCAGGCATCTCGATCTTTTTCCCCCAAACACGGTTGACTTCAGGATATGATTTCATAGTGGCATCTATCCCCATTTTCGAACCCAGTTCAGGCAGTGGTGTTGAAAAGTCGAGATAGTCGTAAGGTGTGTTTTCAATCATTACAGTGTCCCTCGCAGGATCAACACGGGTGGAAATCGCCCAGATGACATCGTCCCAGTTTCGCACATCAATATCATCATCCACAATGATTACATATTTTGTGTATAAAAACTGTTTCAGGAAGCCCCATAACCCCATCATCACCCTTTTGGCATGTCCGGGAAATGACTTCTTCATTGACACGATTGCAATGCGGTAAGATACAGCCTCCATAGGAAGATGAAAGTCCACGATCTCAGGAAACTGATTTCTTAATACAGGCAGAAATATCCGTGTAAGTGCAAGTCCGATTATAGCGTCCTCTTTTGGGGGGCGTCCGGTAATTGTTGAAAGATACAGAGGGGAATTCCTGTGCGTTATGCACTTAATCCTCATGACTGGAAATCTCTCCTCTGCATTGTAATATCCGGTGTGATCTGCAAACGGACCCTCCGGCGCCTCTTCTCCCGGGAGTATCTCACCTTCAAGAACTATCTCGCTTGTTGCCGGCACCATCAGATCATTTGTTACACACTTTACAATCTCAATGGCATCCTTCCGGAGGAGCCCTGCAAAATGAAACTCGCCCATCCTCTCAGGCACAGGCGTCACTGCAGCGATAGTCGTTGCCGGTTCACACCCTATGGCTACTGATACCGGCATAGGTACACCCTTCTCAAGCCACTCCCTGTGGTGATGCGCCCCGCCGCGCGTCTTGAGCCAGCGCATTATAACGCGGTCCCTGCCGATCACCTGCATCCTGTATACACCGACATTAAAAGGCCCGCCTGACGGCGACTGGGTAATAACGAGCGGCCATGTAATAAGCGGACCGGCATCTTCCGGCCAGCATGTCATCACCGGAATCTTTGACAGGTCCACATCGCTTTCCCGGAGTATAACCTCCTGGCATACCCCCCGGTTGACGGTCCTGGGCGTAAGATTCATCACTTTGGCAAAGAATGGGAATTTCTTTATAGCCTCAATCAGCCCTTTCGGCGGTTCCGGCTGCTGAAGATATGCAAGGAATGTCCCTATCTCATCAAGTCCCGCCTCATCACACTCGAGCCCAAGGGCAACCCTTCCTACTGTACCATACAGGTTAGCCACCAGTGGGATGCTGTATCCCCTGACATTCTCAAATAAGACAGCCGGCCCTCCCTTTGATAGGAGCCTCTCCAGTATTTCTGTAATCTCAAACCCGGGGTCTACCTCTGTCTTTACCCGGACGAGTTCCCCCCTCTGCTCCAGCACATCAAGAAAATTCCTCAGATCTTTATACGGCATAATGACTCCTTATAAGAAGATCAGACAGTATACCTATCAGAATGATAATCCCTATCCATACATGGGACCTGAACAACTGCATCAGCCCTTCCCGCTCAACACCCCGGCTTATCTGATATACCTGATACATAAATCCTGCCGTGACCAGCAGCATGGAGAACATGTAGATATGTCCAAGCCTCGCCGCCCTGCCAGCGGCAAACAAGAAGAATACTGTAATAAGGAATATGATGGCGAGGGCAAACCATGTGTGCCTGCCAAAAAGGATGGCTGTAGATTTAACTCCGATCCTTAAATCATCCTCAATATCCATCATTGCATAGATCGTGTCATAGCCTGTTGCCCAAAATACCGTTGCAAGAAAAAAAAAGACCGCTGGCAGGGCCACTTCATTCCGTACAGCCGCCCACGCAATTACTGCGCCCCACCCAAAGGCCGCGCCAAGAAAAAGCTGGGGCATGTTAACGACCCTCTTTGTAAAGGGGTACAGTCCTGTCAGTATAATGGCTACCAGGGATAACTGCATGCTGAGCCTGTTAAGGTACAGGACAATGCCCAGGGCGATAATGAGCAGTATGGATAATACGGCTGCAGCCTCTGTTGTCCTCAATCTGCCGGATGCAAGCGGGCGCTCCCTGGTCCGTTCAACAAACCTGTCATAGTTTCTGTCAGCCATGTCATTTATAACACAACCGGCGCTGCGCATAATAAATGAGCCGAGAACGAATATTGCAACATATATAAGCGACGGTCTCCCTTCTGAGGCAAGGACAAGTGACCACAGGGCGGGCATCATGAGGAGAAGCGTGCCATATTGCTTGTCAAGGCGTATCAGATCACAGACAGCCTTTAACTTTTCCATGTATCCGGGGAGAAGACTTCCAGTATCGCTGCATTGAATTCATCAGATCCCCTGAGACGATAACACCTTGCCCAGAACGTATCTTCCAATGTTGAAAAATGTTCCGCCAGGTAGTCACTCTTTATCCTGCTGATAAATAACTGATCTCTGAGGAGCGGCATATTATAATCACTTAGCAGGATACCTACAGGTTTATTCATTCTGCTTACCTCACGCATCAACGGTTCCGCAATGCGTGATGAATCAATTACAGAGTGGGCATACATGAACTTCCTTCCATTCCTGTTGAGCCAGGCATCTCTGACTATTGCCGCAGCCCCTTCCCTTGCATCAAGGAATTTAGCCATCTCAAGGCCCATGCCCGCACCCTTCTGTCCGGTAACATCTACAGTAATGTCAGTCATAAATAACGATCTGAAAAACCTGACAAGTGAACCATCATTCAGCAATGTCAGCCGCGACAGCGTTGGGAGATTATACTCAGCGGAACAGGAAATAAATTCGTCAGGGTCCATCCATGAACAAACAGGTATATAGGTAAACGGCAGATGGGTCAGATAATATTTCTCTATCAACATAGCCCATAGAATAAAACAAAGGGTTTTAATAAGTCAACCTTTATTATGTTGACATTCCCAATCTTACGGGGTATAACGTTAACATGTTGACTGTCAGGAAGGGCATTGAATGAAGCACATTCTGGTAATAGATGATGATCCTGTCATGAGATCCCTTCTGAAAAGCTTTCTGTCTCTCCGGAAATTCAGAGTTGATTGCGTCAATACCGAGGCTGACGCAATGAAGGTGTTAATCAACGACCATGTTGATATTGTTATAACTGACATTAAGATGCCGGGAACAGACAGCGTCTCTCTCATCAGAAAGATTAACCAGACTAAACCAGGTGTAAAATTGATAATGATGAGCGGTGACTCAAGTTTCGATAAGCTCCCAAAGGACATAAGGGCAGATATGCCCTTTATCCACAAGCCCTTTAAATTGCAGGACATTGAAAAGTTGATACGCACGTTAACCGGCACAGCTAACGCATAGTTAAATAGGGACAGCGACTATTTTATTAAATAGTCGCTGTCCCTATTTAACTATATCTCTTTATATCTATCAGTTTCTTCCCTGTTACATGACCTATGTGCAGATCAAGTATTCCCCTCATCTCACTCTTGATACTCTCAGCAAGTCTGAACCTGCTGATATGACTGCTCACCAGTGTCTGCCATCTGCGCATCACTGCTATGGTGCCCCCGCTTGTCAGGATCCCCCTGCTGCCGGTCTTAGCAATGCATACAGGACATATAAGTCCTCCTTCGGCTATTGAAACAGTTATTGTTGGGGCTGCTACAGCCCTGCTGCACTTTACACAACCGTCAAAGCGAAGCCCAAGCCCGGACAAGTTGAGTATCTGGATCTGATAAAAAAAGAGTATATTATCTATATGATCTCCGGAAGATATCCTTTCAAGAGATCTGAGCAGGAGGGCAAATATGGCCCTGTTAGGGTCTTCGGGGGGGGTTATCTTTCTAAGTACATCCACCATACTTGATGAATGCAGGAGCAGATCAAGGTCTTCCCTTACCTCACTGAACGAAGCTACTATATCTGCTGACTCAATGCGAAAGAAAGAACCATGACGTTTTCTGAAGAGGCCGAGCCTGCAATGCGTAAATGGCTCAAGTGAGCCTCCGAACCTGTTTTTAAAACTCCTTGCCCCCTTTGCAATACAGTCAATCCTGCCAAGGTCTTCAGTAAAAATACCAACAATCCTGTCATACTCGCCCATAGGACGGCTGTTGAGTATAATACCGGATGTCTTTATCAGTGGCATAACTTTACCTATAAATAAGAAAGCATAACCGTCGCAACCGTAAGATATATCGAAAATCCGACTATGTCTGTCAACGTTGTCACTACAGGTCCGGATGCGATTGCAGGGTCTACCTTGAATACCTTAAAGATAACAGGCATCATTGTGCCAAGCGATGATGCAACAAAAACAGAGGTAACCATCGCACTGCCAACTACCAGGCCAAGCATGGCGCGGCCATGCCATATATAGACTGCTATTCCAATTATCGTGCCGCATACTGCGCCTATCAGGAGAGCCACCCGGAACTCCTTTAACAATACCCTCAGGGCATTGGTCACCTCAACACGGCCTGTAGCAAGGCCACGGGTAATTACTGTTGAAGATTGCACGCCTACATTGCCGGATACAGCGCTGATAATTGGTGCAAAGGAAACAAGGGCAATTATCTGTTCAAGTGTCGCCTTAAAATGCCACAGGACAGCGCCCACCACGAACTCACCAAGGATTGTGACGATAAGCCACGGCAGCCGGAATCGTGCAACCCTCAAAGGGGAACTGGTAAATATATATTCATCATCTTCCGTGCCTGCCATCTTCAGTATGTCTTCAGTCGCCTCTTCACGTATAACATCTATTACATCATCCACAGTGACGATGCCGGCAAGCCTGTCTTCCTTGTCTACAACCGGGATAGCGAGTATGTTGTACCTCGCCACAAGACGCGCAACCTCTTCCTGATCAACACCTGTATTTACCCGAATGACCTCAGTGTCCATGATCTCACGAAGCCTCGTATATGGCGGGACAAGGAGAAGCTTTCTGAGGGAAACGACCCCCACTAACTTACCGGCCTCATCAACGACATAGACATAGAAAACCATTTCAACTTCTCCTGCCTCCTGCAGTTTTTTTATTGCGTCCTGAACACTCATGTCCTCTCTGAGTGAAAACACCTTGGTGTTCATGATGCCGCCGGCAGTCTCGGCAGGATACTGCAGCAGCTCCTTTACAGCCTCATACTCCCTGACCCCCATCAGGGTCAGGACCTCATGCCCCTTTTCATCCGGCAGGTCTGCAAATATATCTGCCACATCATCCGATGGTATGTGCCGCAGAAGCTGAACGATCTCATAGGGCGGGATCATCTCGAGGACGGCCCGCCTGCTCCCTTCATCCATCTCACTTATGAGCAATCCCCTCGTCCTGCTCTCTTTAAGGAGGCCGAATATGGTGTTTTTCTCTTTGGCATCAAGATTTCTGAACAGCCTCGCAAGGTCAGCCGGGTGCATGCGGTTGGCCATGTTGGCTAAATTGGCTATGGCCCCGCGATGGAGAAACTTTCTTACTGTCCAGACAAGCTGATCAAATTTTACAACTGCCACAAACCCACCCTCGCCTTCCCATCTCTATATTTTATAACCCAGCTGTCTTAAGACCGCGTCATCCCCGCGCCAGCCTGATTTAACCTTTACCCATAACTCGAGAAAGACCTTTATACCCATGACAGCCTCCAGCTCCTGTCTTGCAAGCTGTCCGACCTTCTTTAACACAGCCCCGCCCTTTCCTATTACAATCCCCTTCTGTGAGTCTTTATCTACAAAAATTACCGCCCTGATAAATGCCACATTTTTCTCCTTATCCTCCCTGAACTCTTCAATCCCAACAGCTGCCGAATATGGTATCTCCTCATAAGTAAGCTGAAAAATCTTCTCCCGCACAAGCTCTGCAGCTATAAACCTCATCGGCTGGTCTGTCACTGCATCCTCCGGGAAGTACTGCGGACCTTCCGGAAGCCGCTTCACAATAGCCTCAAAAAGGCCGGACATGTTATCACCATGAAGGGCTGACAGCGGGAATATCTCAGTAAAGTTATACAACCGGCTGTATTCGGCGATAAGCGGCAGAAGCGAACTCTTCGGCACGAGGTCTATCTTGTTTATAAGGAGAAACACAGGCCTCTTGACATCCCGCAGTCTTTCTATGATATACCTGTCACCACCTCCGGCTGCCTCAGCGGCCTCAGTCATGAACAGTACTATATCCACTTCATCAAGGGTATGAAGGGCTGTCTTTACCATGTATTCATTCAGCTTGTGTTTTGGTTTGTGAATGCCCGGGGTGTCTATAAAAATAACCTGCATGCCCGGGAGCGTCCTGATGCCAAGTATCCTGTTTCTCGTCGTCTGCGGCTTATCAGAGACGATAGATACCTTCTCTTCAAGTATGGCGTTCAAAAGCGTGGATTTCCCGACATTTGGCCTCCCTATTATGGAGACAAACCCTGATTTATATGTATTTCCGGACATCAAAACAATTTAGCACATTTCGGAAATAAGTGGCAAGAAAAACCGGAGGTTCTATGCAGACTGCTGAGCTGAAAGCCCGCCGATGATACACATGTTTCTACCGCTGTTCTTTGCAATGTAAAGACTGGAATCAGCTTCTTTAATTATCTGTTCCACCGTGCTCTTCCCTGCAGAATCGGAAACGCCAATACTTATGGTAAGAGGCCTGGCCAGCCCTGCAAAATGATGTCCCTCAACAACCTCCCGAAGCCTCTCTACCAGTGACAATACCCCGGACTTCGTTGTGTACGGTGATATTATCGCAAACTCCTCTCCGCCGTAGCGGGCAACAATATCTGTGTCCCTAACACAATTCTTAATTACCAAAACCAGCTCCTTAAGGACTGAATCTCCGGTCTGATGACCCAGCGTGTCATTTATTTTCTTGAAGTAATCTATATCAATAATCGAAAGGGAATAAATGGTTCCATGCCGTGTATACCGGCTCATCTCCTCTCCGATTCTTATATCAAAATATCTCCTGTTATATGCGCTGGTAAGAGAGTCCACGATTGATAATTCTGACGTGGATCTTTGAACTTCATGCACCTTTTCGACAAGTGTCCTGACGGTTGCTTCAATCTCTTTCTCGCACAGGGTCTCTTTCAGGTTCGGCTGATAGTCATAGTCACCTTTTTTCATCGCGGCCAAATAGGGCAAAAGCCTGCTGCAGGACTTGCAGGAATAGAAATGCATGATGGAGAGCGCTACTATCATCAACCAGGATAATATACCCGTAACATTCCTTATCCACCTCATCTTCGATGTTACTGTAGAAAGGAATACAGTTACTGTCGCGGCCTCTTCATCTATACGATTGTCAATCTCGTTCATGAAGAACTCCATTCTCTCTCCCACTTCAATGGCCTCATCGAGTTTCCGCCTCCTCACTGTGGCGTCTTTTGCTGCAATTACTCCGTTGACGTGCGATATAAATTGCGGATAGAGTTTCTGAAGAGCCTCTGCAGAATTGGCATATTCCCTGAAAGACTTGTCATCCTTTCCGGCATAGAATATGAAGTTTATTTCACGTGACAGGCCTTCCATACCACGTTCAACGTGGTCTATATGTGGTTTAATCGGTACAGCATCAGCTGATGTACCGTATTCGAGGCTGTAAATACCCTCCTTGATAGCAGTGATGTGGTAGAGTATTTCGTGGGCATTAAACAGTATACCTACATGTTTATCATATATTTCAACCTCTTCATCTACCTTTTGTGCAAGATACTCGGAAATGGCAAAGATGATGACAAATGTAATAGATGCAAAAAAAAGGTATGCCTTTACCCTGTCTTTCACGGTGAATTAATTATCGGTGTAAATAATATATACTGTAGCAATGAAACCTGTTGATTTTATTGGAGTTCATATAATATAATATCATTATGTCTGTGAGCGCTGTTAACCCTATTGAAGATTATCTGGACTTATCCGCAACAGAACTTGATGACAGGATAACAAAGGCGCGAAAATCACTTGACAGACGCCTCCTTATATTGGGACATCACTACCAGCAGGATGACATAATCAGGTTCGCTGATTTCCGCGGTGATTCACTTAAACTATCTCAGCAGGCGGCTAAAAGTGACCGGGAGTTCATAATATTCTGCGGCGTGCACTTTATGGCAGAGACTGCAGACATCGTCACAGGGGACAGCCAGAAGGTGATACTGCCTGACCTCACCGCCGGTTGTTCCATGGCGGACATGGCAGATATTTACAAAGTGGAAAAGGCATGGGAAGAAATAACAGGTATAACCGGTAACGATGGCCTTTTGCCGGTAACTTATATCAACTCTTCCGCCGAATTAAAGGCCTTCTGCGGAAAAAAGGGAGGCGCCATTTGCACGTCTTCATCCGCAGAAAAGATCTTAAGATGGGCGCTTGGCGGGAATAAGAAGGTGTTCTTTTTCCCTGATGAGCACCTTGGCAGAAACAGTGCATTTAAGATAGGCATCCCTGAAGATGAGATCATCGTGTGGCACAGGGAAGAACATCGCGGAGGAAACAGCACTGCAGGAATTGAAAAGGCAAGGGTCATCCTGTGGAATGGGTTCTGCAGCGTCCACATGCTCTTTCTGCCAAAACACATAGAATACTTCAGAGAAAAACATCCCGGCATAAACATCATTGTTCATCCTGAATGCCGCAGGGAGGTAGTTGAGTTATCAGATCTCTGCGGGTCTACAGAATACATTATCAACACAGTAAAGGCCGCCCCTTCAGGCACGGCATGGGCAATAGGTACAGAGATCAACCTCGTAAACCGGCTTCGGAAAGAACAACCTGACAAGACTATATTCTTTCTGTCCCCAACGGTGTGTCTCTGTTCAACTATGTACAGGATTGACCCACAGCATCTGTGCTGGTCGCTGGAAAACCTTGTGAACGGCAATGTAGTCAATCAAATCATCGTGCCTGAAGAAGAGAAGAAGTGGGCAAAGATAGCGCTGGCGAGGATGCTGGAGTTATAAGAAGCGATGAGTTTGGTGGATTTCCAGATGAGTTTGGGGGATTTCCATGTGAACCGTCATGAGCCTCAGGCTCACCAGGGTTCATGAAAACGTCATTCCCGCGTAAGCGGGAATCCAGACCGGGGCCTGGTTCTGGATTCCCACTGCCCGCTTAAATCATGCGGGGACAGGTTCCGTGGGAATGACGGATACTTAGGAGTATTTTCGGATGAAGCAATTTGATCAATTCAAGGCATCCATGCTCTTCTGTCAGGGATGCAAACAGGCAGTACCTGTACGGGAAAGGCTTCTGCTTGTCCTTGCAGACGGAGACCTTTATGATTACATGTGCGTCTACTGCGCCAGTTCAGTGGGATCACGGAAAGAGACGCATACAAGAGAAGTGAAAATAGTCCCCTGATTCCATTTACATCCCGACTATATTATAGCCCCCGTCAACATAAATGATTTCGCCTGTCACACCGCTCCCAAGGTCACTGCAAAGATAAAGCGCGGTCTTTCCGACCTCGTCAGCCAGTACATTCCTTTTCAGCGGAGATTTCTCTGCTACATGCTGCAGCATCTCCCTGAAGCCGCCTATGCCGGAGGCAGCAAGGGTCTTTATGGGCCCGGGGGAAATGGTATTGACCCTGATGCCTTTGGGGCCGAGGTCCATGGCAAGATAACGAACACTCGCCTCAAGGGCAGCCTTTGCAACACCCATGACATTGTAATTAGGCACCACCTTTTCTGATCCATAGTATGAAAGCGTAATTATGCTGCCTGGCCTGCCTTCCATTAAGGGCGCGGCATGCCTCACAACTGCCGCAAGAGAATAGACGCTGACATCCATTGCAATCCTGAATCCCTCCCTTGACGTATTAAGGTACTCACCCTTCAACTCATCCCTGTTTGCAAATGCAATGGCATGAACGACAATATCAAGACCTCCGAATGTATTCCTGACCTTATTAAAGACATTCTCTATATCGCTGTCACGGGTAACATCGCATGGTTCGATTATCCTTGCGCCTAGTCCTTCGGCGAGCGGTCTGACCCGCTTTTCAAGAACTTCACCGGCGTATGTGAATGCAAGCTCCGCCCCTTCCCTGTGGAGGGCCTCCGCTATAGCCCATGCAATGCTCCGCTCATTTGCAACACCAAAGACAATACCCTTCTTTCCGGAAAGAAGACCCATACCTGTTTTCCTCCACAGTTGACTCAAATTAGTTTACAATAAGTTCACAACCAGTGTAACCGCCATGATCCGGTCAGCGTACTCTGCCCCGCCAGCAGGTTCATTGTCATATTTTACCTGATAGCTGGTCTTTAATGAAAGGATACTGTTGAGGGCAGCAATAATGGCTGTTTCAGAATTTATGTTATAGTTTTCACTGTCCTCAAAATCATGCAGGTATTCAACAGTTTGCTCAAACTTGTTCTTTTCTGAAAAGAGATATGCATATTTGGCAAATATACGGCCGCCGGTGTAGTTGTTATCTGTATTGTCGGAATAACTATCCATCGTGTAATTGATTCCGCCTTCGGCATCTAAAATATGGCTGGGTCCGGCCAGGATTTTATAGCCAAGACCTGCGCCAAGATAGTACCTGTCATCTATGTTTGCAAAAACGTCCCGCAGCCACTGCACATCGGCAAATGTATACAGCCTGCTTTCTATCCTGTAATCGAGACGGAGTGATGTCATATATCTCTCCGCCGTATCCTTGCCTTCCTGCGAAGATTTCAGCGCCTCGATCTTCCATGTCGTAGTGATATAATCAATGGGTGTGTATTTCAATGAATTTACCAGCAACATCGTGGTCAGGTCTGTATTCCCCTGCGTATTGATGTAAGACAGTTGAGCCACGTCAGTAATCTTCTTTGGATCCGGCGTCTCAGCCGATGCCTTGAGAGGCAGGAATAATACCAGCATTAAGACAGCGGCAAAGGCAATCCTGGTTTTACGAAACATCTGCATTCCTCCTGTTCAGTTATTTAGATCTCAATATATCCCTGATCTCTGTGAGCAGGGTCTCTTCCTTCGAAGGACCCGGCGGTGCCGATACAGCGGCCTCCTCTTTCCGTTTAAGGGCATTTATTGCCTTTACCAGCAGAAATATGGCAAAGGCAACAATGGTAAAATCCACCACCGTCTGAATAAACTTGCCGTATTTGAACGTAACGGCAGGAGCGCCGCCTGATGCAGCCTTCATTATAATTGTAAGGTCTGTAAAATCCACGCCGCCTACAATCAGACCAACAGGCGGCATGATGACGTCTTCAACGAGGGATGCGACTATCTTGCCAAAGGCAGCGCCAATAATGATACCTACAGCCATGTCAACGACATTCCCCTTTACAGCAAAGGATTTAAATTCCTGAATGAAACCCATATATCCTCCTTCCGTCTTTTACTGTACCTTAACCATAGTATCTATAACCGCTTCAACCCTGCGGTTTTGCTGACGGCCTAAGGCAGTTGAATTGTCAGCAACAGGTTTTGAAGGCCCATATCCCTTAGCGCTAATCCTTGAAGCATCTATTCCAAACTTTTCAATGAGGTATTTTTTTACAGCGTCTGCGCGCCTTTGAGATAATTTTATATTAGATTCTTCCCTGCCAGTATTATCAGTATGACCGCCTATCTCAACAGTCGTAACAGGATATTTGATCATAAAGTCTGCAAGCCTCCTAACCTCATCACTATATTGAGGCTTTATGTCTGCTTTAGCCGTGTCAAACTCGATATTAAGAGTGATAGACACCTTTTCCGGAAGCGCACAACCACTGTCATCCACCGGGGTTTTGGGTCTCGTATCAGGACATTTGTCGAGGTAGTCCGCCACACCATCGCCGTCCGAATCAAGGGGGCAGCCAGACGCGTCAACCTTCACACCAGCAGGGGTGCCGGGACACCTGTCCTGTGAATCTGCGATGCCGTCTCCATCTGAATCTGCAGGACACCCGCTTGAATCCACCGCTACGCCCACCGTCGTATCCGGACATTTATCCATGCTATCAGACACACCATCACCATCGCTGTCAACCGGACATCCGCTGGAGTCAACCCGCACACCGGCAGGTGTTCCCGGACACTTGTCAAGGTAGTCGGCAACACCATCCCCATCCGTATCTACAGGACATCCTGACGAATCAACCCTTACACCAACCGGTGTACCAGGGCAATGATCAATCTCGTTTCTTACACCGTCGCCATCATCATCTTTCGGTGCCTGGACCGGCTCAGGCGCTTTTGTAACCTGCATCTTCTCCTCTGATACCGGTTTCTTTCCTAATGGAATTGCCCACGTCAGGCCGGCAAGCCAGTCATTGAAATGGTCTTCAGTAGAGATACTGGAATCATCCCCATCATAGCGGTGCCGCACATCAAGTCGCCCCTGTATTCGCTGTTGAATAACTAAGTCCGAGTCCAAGTTCAGCCATCAGGTTCGTACTCCTGGTCCCCGGCACCGTGGTCCTGAGGGCGCCTATGCCCAGGACACCATATGGAGAGAGTTGGGCATGCTGTGTAAAGAAGTAGAGGGCATTTAAACTTAATCCCCTCTGCCTGAAGTCATTGCTTTTCCCTGAAATGGACAGATTATCAATCAGGATATCCAGCTCAGCGCTCCATTCTCTGCTAATTGCCTTTCCAATGCCAAGCCTGAAGCCCGCGTCATTGTCTGCATTCCGGTCATTGTCTGCAAAGATATAATTGACGCCAGGCGCAATGTACCATCTCGTATCAACAGGCTCTTCAGCCATAACGGCTGTTGACCCGGTCAATAGGGCAAATACCACAAAAAGAAATATAATTTTGATCTTCATGGCGCTTCTCCTTTCAAAAAGAAGTGATAGAAATGAATATCCTGTTCGAAAGCACGAAGCAAAAACAAAGGTGAGTCAGGAATACTTAGGCTATTGAATACAATATCAGGACAATTTTTGCATGTCAACCAAATATTAGCCGTTTGTCAAAAAGCAGGCCTATCATATACTTGACAACAAATAAGCATAAATGTAACATTGCCGAAGCATTAAGAAACTATGGGGCTGTAGCTCAGTTGGGAGAGCGCTTGAATGGCATTCAAGAGGTCGGCGGTTCGATCCCGCTCAGCTCCACCAGGGAAATCAGGGGCTACTGATTAATAACGATCTTTGCCCTTCTCCGCAATCCATCAAGATATTCTTTTAATCGTTTTTCTGACTCTGCAGTAAACAACATCCCTTTTATCTGATCATGAATATCAGCAATCGCCTGTTCCCCGAAATCTGCCTTGTGTTCCTCATAGAATGTCTTAATCGCATCCTCTGATATGACAACAAAAAAGTTTATCCTGAACTCAATAAATTTTTCTGCTATCGCCTGATCTGACAATTTCTTGATAATGTCTGATTCCCTTAGATTGTAATCCCTCAGAAAATCATTATAACGTTCATCTCCCAGAAATTGCCTGATCGCCTCAAGCCTCCCCTGAATCTTCTCAACATCCTCCTTAGACTCTGTAATCTTGAATTTTTCAGCCTCCCTCAGTAAGAGCATCCTGTTAATAATACCCTGCAACGTATTATTCTCATCCTTTTCATACATATTAAGAACAAGTTCAACAGTTACATCCCTGTAGGTAATCACCTCATCATCAACCACAGCAGCTATCCTGTCAATAATGAGTTCATCTGCCCGGACCATCCCACTGCAGGACAATAGTAAATTCACAAGGGCGAAAATCACGAAAAATCTGTATAACCACATCACTGCATTATATGAAGTGTCAAAGCAACAATCAATAAGGTTTTCTATATTGTTCTATATTGTCTTGACACTGCCCGGCGATAGATGATAACATGTCAAAACTTTGTAACGTCATGACACTTATAGAAATTTTAAAAGCAAGGGGCAGGGAAAATCCGGAGATAATTGCAGCAAAAATTAACGGCCAGCCTGCAGATTTAAACACTCCTGTAACTGAAGGTCCCGAAATAGAGTGGATTAGTGTCTCTTCTCCTGAGGGCCTGGAAATCCTCAGGCACAGCACAAGCCATCTTATGGCTCAGGCAGTAAAAGAGCTATATCCGGAAGTCAGTGTTACAATAGGTCCTGCCATTGAGGAGGGATTTTATTATGACTTTGACTATGACAGGACATTTACGCCTGATGACCTTGTCCGGATAGAAAAGCGGATGAGGGAGCTGGCAGATAAGAACATGGCAGTCACCCGTATGGAAATGTTGCGGGAAGATGCCATAAAGCTCTTTGACAATATGGGAGAGAAGTACAAGGTCGAGATAATCAACGAAATACCTGACAAGACCGTATCTTGTTATAAACAGGGGGATTTTATAGACCTGTGCAGGGGGCCGCATGTCCCGTCTACAGGTTGGATAAGGTCATTTAAACTCCTTCATACTGCAGGCGCATACTGGCGTGGTGATGAAAACAACAGGATGCTCCAGAGGATATACGGGACCGCGTTTCCCGGACAGGTTGAACTTGACAACTATCTTACTAAATTAGAGGAAATAAAGAAAAGGGACCATCGCAAGCTGGGGAGGGAATTGGATCTCTTCAGCGTTCATGATGAGATAGGTGCAGGCCTGATCCTATGGCATCCGAGAGGCGCCATAATCCGCAAGACGATTGAGGACTTCTGGAGGGAGGAACACCTGAGGCACGGATATAAGCTACTCTACACCCCCCATGTGGCAAAACTGGACCTCTGGAAGACGAGCGGCCATACGGAATTCTATCAGGGGAATATGTATAAGCCTATGGATGTAGAGGGTCAGGACTTCCAGCTGAAACCTATGAACTGTCCTTTTCATATAATGATTTATAAGTCTAAACTGAACAGTTACAGGGAGCTTCCGATAAGATGGGCTGAACTCGGCACTGTATACCGTTACGAACGGTCTGGAGTTTTACACGGACTTCTGAGGGTAAGGGGTTTTACACAGGATGATGCACACATATTCTGCAGGCCAGATCAGATTCAGGATGAGATAACTTCTATTCTGGACTTTACTGTTGAGTTGCTGACCACTTACGGTTTCGACAGGTATGATATCTATCTCTCTACAAGGCCGGAGAAGTATGTCGGGACACTTGACAACTGGGAAAAGGCGACTAATGCCCTTCGCAATGCCCTCGAACTGAAGGGCCTTCCTTATCAGATAGACCCTGGCGAGGGGGTGTTTTACGGACCCAAGATAGATATAAAGATAAAGGATGTGCTGGACCGTGCCTGGCAGTGCACCACGATCCAGGTTGATTTTAAC
Organism: Nitrospirota bacterium; assembly: GCA_020851375.1. Classification (NCBI taxonomy): domain Bacteria; kingdom Pseudomonadati; phylum Nitrospirota; species Nitrospirota bacterium. The sequence continues at coordinate 125,191 of JADZCV010000044.1, forward strand.
CTGCCTGAGCGGTTCTCCCTGACGTATGCAGGAGAAGACGGTCTGCAGCACCAGCCGATCATGATACACAGGGCGCTGATGGGGTCATTGGAGAGATTCTTCGGCATATTGATAGAGCACTATGCCGGCGCCTTCCCATTATGGCTGTCGCCTGTGCAGGTTAAGGTGCTCCCGATAACGGAAAAGCAGAAAGAATATGCGGAAGAGATAAGAAATTTACTTGCTAATGAAGGTATCCGGGTGGAGGTGGACGTCAGAAACGAGAAGATAGGACACAAGATACGTGAGGCACAGTTGGAAAAAATCCCATATATGTTTATAATAGGCGGCAGGGAGGCTGAGTCCCGTGCAGTTGCAGTAAGGACTCGTAAGGAAGGCGACACAGGGGCAATGCCGCTTCAAGATGCTGTTAACAAGGTGAAACAAGAAATTAACCTGAAGTCATAACTAAACCGTTGACGCTCAAAAATGTCCAGATGCAAGGAAGGCGGGCCGTCCTGACGCCGCATGACCCATTGCACTTGCTTCGCAAGCAATGGGTGCCCCGCATTTTTCAGCGTCAACAAGAGGGGGTGATATAACATCGCTGAGCCAAGAATAAGGGTAAACAGAGAAATAAGAATCAAAGAAGTTCGTGTAATCGGCCCTGAGGGTGAGCAGTTAGGGATATTGCCGACATATGAGGCTATTAAGAAAGCCGGAGAATACGGCCTGGACCTCGTTGAGGTAGCACCTACAGCCAAACCACCAGTATGCCGTATCATGGACTTTGGGAAATATAAATATGAACTTGCAAAAAAGCAGCATGGCGCACGATTGCACCAGCGGACCATGCAGCTCAAAGAGGTGAAGGTTAGACCTTACACTGACAAGCATGATATTGAAATAAAGATCCGAAATGTCAGGAGATTCCTTGAAGATAAGAACAAGGCAAAGATTACACTTACTTTCAGGGGAAGGGAGATGGCATACAGGGAGACTGCCAGGGGGATCATGATATCCTTCGCAGAAGGAGTCAAGGATATAGGAATGGTGGAAGTGCCTGCCAAGATGGAGGGAAACAGTATGATTATGATAATCTCTCCAAGGTCAGATGCACAGAAGTCAAAGGGTACAGGTACGGAAGCTGTAGCGACTGCAGAAGGGAGGGAAGATGTCCAAAACCAAACTTAAGACACACAAGGGCGCATCAAAGCGCTTTAAACTTACAGGAAGCGGTAAGGTAAAAAGGAGCAGGGCCTCTGGAAACCATTTGCTGACCAAGAAGAGCTCGCGCAGAAAGAGGGCCCTTAAACAGGCAGCGCTGGTTCATGAAAGCAACGAGAGGAATGTAAAGAAACTTATACCGTACGGATAATTTTTTTATTGGAAGGAGGTTAATCAGCAATGCCACGCGCAAAAGGTGGATCAAAGACAAGACAACGCCGCAAGAAGGTAATGAAGGCGGCGAAAGGATACTGGGGAGGCAGACACCGCTTATACAGGAGCGCCACAGAGGCAGTTGACAGGGCACTGTGCTATGCCTACAGAGACAGGCGGCAGAAGAAACGCAGTTTCAGAAGCCTCTGGATCGCAAGGATAAATGCAGCAATAAGACTGCACGGCCTTTCATACAGCACATTTATCAGCGGCCTAAAAAAGGCAGGCATTAACTTAGACCGCAAGGTGCTTGCAGACATAGCAGTTAATGACCCGGCAGGATTTGCAAAGATTGCACAGACAGTAAAAGAAGCAGCGTAGTAAGTATCCGAAAAGCCACGTGCAAATCCCCCCTTTACTAAAGGGGGGAACTAATTCTCCATTCTCTATTAAATATCCCCCTTTGAAAAAGGGGGACTAAGGGGGATTTCTTTATTCATACCGCAATGCTGTGATCGGATCCATCTGAGCCGCCCTGTACGCAGGATACACGCCAAAGAATATCCCTACACATGCAGAAAAAAAAGTAGCCAGTGCAACAGCCCACGGTGTTACAACAGGCGGGATGTGGGGTAAAAACAGGCCGATTATGATACCGCCTATGAATGCTATAAGTATGCCGATACCGCCGCCTATAAGGCTTAACATGATAGATTCAACAAGAAACTGAAGCAGGATGTCGCGTCTGGTTGCTCCGACCGCCTTTCTTATACCAATCTCCTTTGTCCTCTCTCTAACCGTAACAAGCATGATATTCATTATCCCTATACCGCCGACCAGTAATGAAATTGCGGCAATCCCTGCAAGAACAGATGAAAGGGTGTTCAGGATCGAGTCAAGGCTCGATAGCAGGGCACGCTGCGTAAGAATGGTAAAATCTTCTTTATCATTGTGTCTTTTTTTAAGGATCTTTGTTATCTGTTGGTTTGCCAGGTTCACCATAGCTGCACTGCGGGCCTTGGCCCTTATGCCAAATAACTTATCCGTGTTAAAGAGCCCCAATGAAGAAGATACAGGGATATATACAACATCATCCATGTCATCAGTACCCATGAATGTCCCCTTCTTCTCCATAATTCCTATGACCCTGTAGCCCGAGCCCCCGATCTTCACTATCTCACCAAGCGGATTCCTGCTGCCGAAGAGTTCATTCTTTACGGTATACCCTATTGCACAGACCCTGCGGGATGCATCAACATCATCCCTTGTAAAATACCTTCCGGCGTCAATACCGATATTAATTACTGTTGTAAATTCCTGATCAGTCCCTACTATCATTACCTTTCTTTCCCTGTTTGCATACCTCACATCTGCCGTTCCTGCAGTTATAGAAGATACGGCTTCAAGGGCTGTTGCATGCCTGCGTAATGCCTCTGTATCACCAACCGTCATCTTCTGAACGCCTTCCAATCCAGGGTGTCCCATACCCTGAGTCTCTGTCTTGCCAGGACTTATAATTATCAGGTTTGTCCCTATGCCCATAAATTGTTTGACCAGATATTCCCTGAATCCGGCAGTCATTGAGACAAGGAGGATTACAGAGCCTACGCCGATCATTATGCCAAGCATGGTCAGAAAGGCACGTATCCTGTTTTCCAGGATGGATGCAACCGCAATTCTGAGAAATTCAACAAGGCTCACCTGAAAATGCTCCTATTCACCTGTCATTCCCACGGAACCTGTCCCCGCAGGATTTTTCACCCCGTCATTCCCACGGAAGTGGGAATCCAGAATCTGGCCCCCGGTCTGGATTCCCGCTTATGCGGGAATGACGTTTTCATGAACCCTGGTGAGCCTGAGGCTCATGACGGTTCACTTGAAAATCTCCGTTCTTTCACTTCATTGCCCATCACCCGCTACTCATTGCTTGTGTATAACATCTTCCACAATCCTGGCATCACGGATAAATATCCTCCGCCTCGCCTCATCAGCAATTTCAGGATTATGTGTAACCATGATTACCGTGACACCTTCCTCCTGGTTTAGCTTCTTAAAGAGCGCAATAATCTCCTCACCTGTCTTCGTATCAAGGTTTCCTGTAGGTTCATCAGCAAGGAGTATAGGCGGTTCATTTATCAGAGCCCTTGCAATGGCCACTCGCTGGCACTCTCCGCCTGAAAGCTCATTGGGACGATGATGCATGCGCCCCTCAAGCCCCATCTTATTCAGCATTCGTGCAGCCTTATCCCTTCTTTCATCAGGTCCCACGCCCGAATATACAAGCGGGAGCTGGACATTGAAAAGCGCATTGTGTTTTGCCATGAGGTTGAACATCTGGAATACAAAACCTATCTTCCTGTTCCTGATATGGGCAAGCCTCTCATCACTGAGGCTGGATATGTCCTCACCATCCAGCGTGTAAATGCCGGCTGAAGGACGGTCAAGACACCCGATAATATTCATCAGGGTGGACTTGCCGGAACCGGAAGGTCCAAGGATAGCAACAAACTCACCCCTGTCAATCTTAAGATTAATTTCAGCAATTGCATTAACGTGAACCGTACCGGAACCATAGACCTTACTGACATTTTCAAGAGATATAAGTACAGCGCTACTCATTGCTCATTACTCATTGTTTTCGACTCATTGCCTTCGGCTCATTGCTGACCTTTACCCTCTTCCCTTCCTCCAGCCCTGCAACATCAAGTGAAGTAATGACCTCATCCCCTTCTGCAACACCTTCAAGTATCTCTATATTTTCCCAGCCTGAAATACCGGTCTGAACAGATTTCTTCTTTATCCTGCCCCCTGCAATGGTGTAAACAAATCTGACTGAATCCCTTTCTATCACCGCATTTGTAGGCACTATAACAGCATCCCTCTTAGTCTCGAGGATTATCTCTGCATCAACAGAAGCGCCTACCGGCAGCCTCTCCTGATTTAACCGGCTAAAATTAATTTCTACATCCACGGTGCGGTTCTGCTCGGCTGTTTTCGAAACAACAGGCGAGACATACATCACACTGCCATAGAATGCCTTATCCGGACTGGCATCACTCGTCATTATTACCTTCTGATCGCGTTTTATCACCATAACATCCGTCTCATCAAAAGGGACTTCAACCTTTAAAACCGAGTCGTCTATCAACTCACAGAACGGCTCTGTTTCAATAGTCGTGGCAACGTTAGCCTGGGAAACCATGCTTGTCTGACTGTTTAGATAATATTCAGGGAGTTCTCCTGCAGTGGCGTTCAGAAAGGATATAACACCATTAAAGGGTGCCCGGATGTTTGTCTTTTCAAGTCCTTCTTCCGCAAGCCTGATCCCGAGCCTCGCCTCATTCAGGGCATTCTTTGCTATCTCATGTTCCTTCCCTGTCACTGTTAACTGGCTCTTTATCTCATCAAAGGTGCTGTCCGGCATAATTCCCTCATCAAACAGCGGCTTTGCCCTGTCAAAATTCTGCTTTGCCAGCCTGTACCTTTCCTCTGTTTCATGCAGCCTGAACTCTGCAGATGCAAGGGCATTCTTTCTTATTTCAAGATTGATGAGTGACTCCGCATCATCCAGTTTAACTATTACATCACCCTTTCTGACGCGATCACCTTCCCTGAAATTGACCTCTTTGACCTTTAGCGCAAGGAGGGGCTGAAGCTTTACACGCTGCAGCGGCTCTACAGAACCGCTCGACACACCTGTAATCGTCCTCTCAATAGACCCCTTTTTTACAACAAAGACGTGAACTTCAATTATATTGCGGCGATAATATAAGAAGGCAAGCAGGGCGATAATGACAACTGTGATTCCAATATATAAGAGCCTTTTTGTCCGTGTAGTCATACCGTAATTGTCATTTGATTGTGTTTGGCAACTATAACTGGCAAAGTGCAAGGACTTTGTCTATGTCTATTTCGCAGGCGCTGCATGGCGAATGTATTTCCCATTCAGTCAGCACCTTTGGATGTATCTCTCCTATCATGCCTATGACATCCCCGCCTGCATGTATCCATCCCATTCTCCCCTGAATAAAGGAGGGGTGGTCTCCGGGCACAAGCCTGTAATCCATCTGGAGATAGTACATCAGGGTTTCGAGGATTGAATGGATCTCGGAGAAATTTGCGGTGTGATGGGATATCAGGGCAGCGCACTTTACAACTGTTTTGCTTGAGAGGTTTTTTGTCTCATCAAATACAGCAACCTCTCCTGCCTCAAATATCCTGTGCGGATAGAAGCTCTCACTGCTTGCTGACTCAGCCCTCAGCAAAGACGGCAGGATCCAGTGCCTCAGCACTGAATAGCTGAGTGACATTATATTATCCACCTCAATGACCCTCTCTTCACCAAGCCCCATCTTATATAGATTGTCTTCCCTCGAAGTCAGTATGTTCGAGATAATTTCCTGGAATCCTGCACCAACCATATATCCCCTGATCCTGTCAGAGAACTTCTCACTCTCAGACAGGGCGCCTACTGTCATCCTTGAAGGCATAACAGGCCTGAAGCTTCCGTACCCCCGGCTTATGGCAATATCTTCGCACAGGTCAACAGGGTGCATGATGTCATCCCTGTATGGCGGGGGGGTAACATGCAGCATATCACCATCTATCTTTACCCAAAGGCCATAGCTGTCAAGCAGGTTCGAAATGTCTTCCGCCTTCAGTTTCTCTCCAATTACCCGTTCAGCATCATTAACATTTATGGAAATGTGTTCTGCAAAATCACACGGGATGCTTATGTCCCTGCCGAATTCCGTATCATAGGGGTACCTGACATCAACCATGTCTATCCGTGCGCCCCGGTCATAGAGGTTCACCGACAGGATATTCAGGACCAACAACACCAGCCTGATATCTGTGCCGGTAACTTCTACAAACAACTCGCTATCCCCTGCCTTTACCTCGCCAACCTCCCTGCTGTTGATTACAGGCGGGAATGAGAGTACACTCCCCCTGCTGTCAATAAGTACGGGGTACTCACGCATCCCTTTTAATATATCTCCATAAGCCTGGCCCTTGGGGTGCTTCTCAAGTATTTCCTGCAAAGTCATCTCTTCATCAAATCCGAGCGGCGTAAATCTCATATCCTCCGGCCCAACGGCCTTATAGTGCACCGGGAAGGTTATCCTGGCAAGGTTGTATATCCCGATTGAAATCCTCCTCCTCTTGCTGCCGAATATTTCTGATATCTTCTCCTGCGTCTGGATCATCTGGACCAGCATCTCTTCATCAACAGTAACACCTGTGGCAATAAAACCACCTACATAGGGGCGTATCCTGTTCATTGCTTCAGATACTATTATCACACCGCTTTTGTCACAACCGTCAGAATAGAAAAATTCATAATCCCTCCATGAGGAGGTCAGCTTCCCCTTAATCTGCCGTGCAATCCCCTCACAGCACCAGAGGTCGGGCCTGTTGCTGTCACTCAACTCAATCTTAAGCTCATCAGTCCCGGACTCATAACCCTTCAGTTCACCCTTTACAAGCTGAAGGTGATGCTCAAGGTCATGGAGGGGAAAAGACATGCCTGTGAGATGCTCAAGATCTTTCTTTTTTATACTTATAGTTGGCATCTAAAAACTCCGGTTTTACCTGAAAATCCCCGTTCAAATCCCCCCTGTCCCCCCTTTACTAAAGGGGGGTAATGACTCCCCCTTTGAAAAAGGTGGACCAAGGGGGGATTTTCATCGTCCTTTATGAACCCCTTGCTCTACACCCACTGTACGCGCTTTGTCCTGATCATATCAAGGTCGCCTGAGAACAGGTCTCTTATGTCATGAATCTCCAGCGCCACCATTGCCATCCTGTCGAGGCCGAGCCCCCATGCTATTACCGGGACATTAACACCGAGCGGAATGGTAACCTCAGGTCTGAATATCCCTGCCCCGCCAAGCTCCATCCAGCCGAGCTTCGGATGTTTGACATGAAGCTCCACTGACGGCTCGGTGAATGGAAAGTATGCAGGCAGGAACTCTATCTCCTTTGCCTTTGCAACCTCCACTGCAAACAGCTCGAGCAGTCCGAGCAGTGTGCGGAAATTGATGTCGTCGCCAAGGACTATCCCTTCTATCTGAAAGAAGTCCTGTGCATGCGTGGCATCCACCTGCTCATACCTAAAACATCTTGCTATGGAAAAATACTTGCCTGGGATCTTCGGGCCGCCGGCAAGGGTTCTTGCTGATACTGCCGTTCCCTGACTCCGCAGCATGAGCCGCTTTGCCTTCTCTATGTCAAAGTGATACTTCCAGCCCCGTGAGCCTGTGCCGCCTCCTGAGTAGTGTGCCTCTGACACCCTTGTCCGGAATGGTTCTTCTATCTCTCCTGATAATCCGGGTTCCTTTACATAATAGACATCGTGTATGTCCCTTGCAGGATGGAATTGCGGCATATAGAGGGCATCCATATTCCAGAACTCATTCTCAACAAGTCCCCCCCTCATCTCCTCAAATCCCATTGCAACAAACTTGTATTTTACATTGTCGAGGAATTCCCTGTAAGGATGTTTTCTGCCCGGGGGTACCCTCGGCGGCGGCAGTGAGATGTTGTATTTCCTGAATGACTTACCTTCCCACGAGCCGTCTTTCAACATCTGTGGAGTCAACTGGGAAATCTCACCAACAGGATTCCCCTTCTGCAGTACTGCACTGTGGATATCAGCCCCGTTGTCTGTCAGGAGATAGGTACGGTTTGTCTTTTCATTGATCCTGAATATCCCCTTGGACTTCCCCCTCTTTCTGTGCAACCCTTCTATGACCGTCTGTTCATCATCAGACAACTCATTCAGCCTGATCTCACTTTTGCCTTTCACAAGATCTATCAGCCTCTGAATATCCTCAAACTCTGATATTAACGCTGCATCGCCCATTTCAAGACGGCCGCCTGCTGCAATCCTGATTATCCCCTTTTCCTTAAGAAGACCTACGGCAGAGCTTACCTCAGCCGGCTCAATATCATCGCGCCCTTTGACATCCGACATGCTGTATGCAGGGTTTTCCTTCACAGACTGAAAGATCCTTAGTTCCGGTATCCTGATGTCCGAATATCTATCCCCTGTCTCAGTAAGGACAACAGAGCGTTCCACGGTTTCGCTGGCAACAGTCAGAATGCCCTTTGCAAGCAGCCACCCTATGGCCATATCTTTTTGCGACGGCTCTATTGATGCCTCTTTGATCAGGTTATCATCATCAACAGCCTTACCTGCCACAAAGGCAAAGAGGAGCTTTGTCTCAAGCGGGTGCAGGCTGTCAACTATATTATTCAGGTCTTCTGCATTCATCTGAGAATCCTCTTCCTCATCTCCTCAATTGTCTTCTTGTAATCCTGAGTCCCGAATACACCTGACCCTGATACAAACATATCAGCGCCGGCAGACGCAACCTCTGCTATATTGTCCAGTTTTATCCCTCCGTCAACTTCAAGGTATGCCCTGGAACCAGCCTTATCAAGCATCCGCCTTGCCTCCCGTATCTTCTCCATGGCAAATGGAATAAACTTCTGACCGCTGAAGCCAGGATTGACCGACATGATAAGCAGCAGGTCAATATCTTCAATTACGCATCCGGCCATAACAAGGGGGGTTGAAGGATTTAAGGACACACCAGCCTTCTTCCCCTTCTCCCTGATATACTGGATAGTCCTGTGCAGATGAATTGCTGCCTCGACATGCACAGTAATTATGTCCGCACCTGCATCGGCAAATGCAGATATGTAGTCATCAGGCCCCTCAATCATCAAATGGACATCGAGCGGCAGCGACGTCGCCTTACGGACTGCTTCAACAACGAACGGCCCGACAGTGATATTGGGGACAAAATGTCCGTCCATCACATCTATGTGGACCAGATCAGCCCCTGCATCCTCTATCTTCTTAAGCTCCTCACCTAATTGCACAAAATCAGCAGAAAGGATAGACGGAGCTATTTTTATCTCCTTCATGGCCATAATATAAAAACACAAGCGCCATTCAAAGTCAATCAAAGGGTAAAACCCTGTATAAATTTCCTTGACGCCTGAAATTCCGGATAGTAGAATGGGCTATAAGACACCGATTTTCCTGTAGAATATTGAATGCTTCATGCTTTTTAACTCTTTTGAATTTATCTTTCTGTTTTTACCCCTGACCCTGATCGTCTACTTTTTTCTTAACAGACATAGACTGACATTGGCCGCGAAGTCGTGGCTTGTCTTCGCCTCGCTCTTCTTTTACAGCTGGTGGAATGTCAAATACCTCCCCCTGATACTTGGCAGCATCCTGTTCAACTACGCTATAGGCACAAATTTCACAAGAGTAAAAGAGAGTAAAAGAAAATGGATGCTCGTAATAGGGATATGCTCGAACATAGGACTTCTGGCGGTCTTTAAGTACACCGATTTTTTCATATCAGATATAAATCAACTTTTCGCCGCGCACTTCGAGCTGATTCACATCGGCTTACCTCTGGGGATAAGCTTCTTCACTTTCACCCAGATAGCATACCTGGCCGATTCCTATTACGCCAGGGTAGAAGAGTACGACCTGTTAAACTACGCTTTATTTGTAACATTCTTCCCCCACCTCATTGCAGGTCCCATAATCCACCACAGGGAGATGATGCCGCAGTTCGTTAACTTAAAGAATAAGCTTCTTAATAACAGAAACCTGTTCCCCGGTATACTGTTGTTTTTCATCGGCCTGTTCAAAAAAACTTCCATCGCAGACGTCCTGGCGCAATGGGCCAATAATGGCTTTGATAATTCAGTGTCTCTTACGCTTGTAGAGGCCTGGGTTACAAGCCTTTCATACACATTCGAGATATATTTCGACTTCAGTGGTTATACGGACATGGCCCTTGGGGCTGCCCTGATGTTTAATATAAGACTCCCGATAAACTTCAATTCGCCCTACAAGGCTACGTCCATCCAGGACTTCTGGAGAAGATGGCACATCACCTTGAGCAGGTTTCTGCGGGATTACATCTATATACCCCTGGGCGGTAACCGGGAGGGGGACTACAGGACATACTCCAACATGATGATCACTTTTTTGGTAGGCGGGCTTTGGCACGGAGCCGGGTGGACGTTTGTTCTCTGGGGGCTCCTGCACGGTACGGCGCTGATAATCCAAAAGGCCTGGCAGAAGTCCGGAATAAGACTCAACTCTGTTGTCTCATGGTTCATCACATTTAACTTCGTAAATCTGACATGGATATTTTTCAGGGCCAATAACTGGCATGATGCTGTGAAGGTCCTCAAAGGGATGTTTAATCTCAATGGCGCAGAACTTCCAAACCTGCTTTTGGATGTACTGCCTTTTTTGAAGTCTTTCTTCCACGGTACCGACGCTTTAAGGTACGTCGCGGACGGGACTTTTATGGGCTTTATGGAAGCCCTCTGCTTTATCGCAGTAGTGTTCACAATAGCGGTATTTTTTACAAATACCAATCAGCTTTCATACAGGCAATCCATTTTCGTTTTTTCCGTGACCTTTGTCTTCTCGATACAGAATATATTTTTCAGACAGATTCCTTCAGAGTTTTTGTATTTCAGGTTTTAGATGAAGCTTATAAAGAAAATCGCAGTCCTGATACTTGCCTCACTCGCTCTGTACGTGAGCACGTTCTCACTGTTTAAAAAGCCGATTTCTCTCGGCCATTTCAGCACCCACTACTCGAACAAGCTTGCATACAGCAAATCCATAGACGGCAGAAGAAAGGTGGTTTTGATCGGGGGGAGCAACGGGCTGTACAGCCACAGCTGCAGGGAGATTGAGGATCTGACGGGATTAAAATGCGTAAACACGTCCATGTCCGCTGCCCTCGGATTAGACTTCATGCTGGAAAAAAGCAAGGAGTTCATAAACAAGGGAGATATTGTCATCCTTGCGCTGGAGTACGAGTTTTATTCGCAAACGAAAAAAGAGGTCATGTACATGCTGACGGGCAATAATTATATCTTTCAAAATGATCCGGATTATCTTCTGAAATTGCCCCCTGAAAAAGCGCTGGCATCGGTCTTCTCTTTCGATTTCAAATACATTTTTTCATCGGTCGTGGAGATGGTCGGTAATTTTATCGTACCCAACAAGTTCCTGATCATTTTGAATGATAACGGGGATGTGATAAACAATACGAGTGCAAACGGAAGGGTCTACGAACAGACCATTCGTGAGAGTGTGCAGGAAACACCTTCGGATAGGCTTCTGAACGATAATGAAGCCTTTTATTCCCAAAAGGTCATCGCTGACTTCATAGGATGGTGCAGGGATAAGAAGGTCGTCGTTTACGGGTCACTTCCTACGACGTTTAACGACAAAAAGATTGATGGAAGGATTTTAAGAAGGATAAAAGGCTTGTATTATGGCAACGGCGCAAAGTTCATAGAGCTGGATAACGATTCCCAGTATGAAAGGAGCTGCTTTTACGACACCCCCTATCACTTAAACAAAGAATGCCAGACGAAACATACTGAAAAAATTGCCAACTACCTTATCATGTATTCCCCCAAAAAAACCTGGAATTTACATAAATTATATTGACCATGCAATAGGTTTTCTGTCATAATTTTGTCAGGTTATGATCATCGGCACAGGAACAGACATCGTTTCCATAAAGCGTATTAAAGATGCAGAAAAGCGATGGGGACGGAGATTTCTGGACAGGGTCTATACTGCAGGTGAAACTAAATATGCAATGCTTCAACTATACCCGCATCCCCGCCTTGCAGCCCGATTTGCCGCAAAGGAGGCAACTGTCAAGGCACTTGGCACTGGCTTCACCGGTGGAATAACCTGGAAGGACATTGAGGTTCAGAACAAAGACAGCGGCAGACCTGAAATAGTTCTGCATGGAAAGGTACAGGATACGGCAGGGGCTATGGGGGTCAGGAAAATTCACCTGAGCATTTCACATGACGGTGATTACGCGGTTGCACAGGTAGTGTTGGAGGGATGAACCAGACAGATGAAAATCCCCCTTAGTCCCCCTTTTTCAAAGAGGGAAATCAGTTCCCCCCTTTAGTAAAGGGGGGATAGGGGGGATTTGAACGGAGATATTCGGAAGAACTGACAATGTACATAGCAACGGCACAGGAGATGAATAACATAGACCGCCGGACAAGGGATGAGTATGGAATTCCCACCCTCCTCCTGATGGAAAATGCCGCATCAGCAATTACTCATATTGCAGAGCAGACCCTCGGCACAGTAAAAGGAAAGCGAATCTCCGTCATATGCGGCAAGGGTAACAACGGAGGCGACGGTCTCGCCTCTGCCCGGCAGTTGCACAACATGGGGGCTGAGGTTTCCATTTACCTCATATCAGATGCAGCAGCCTTCACAGCAGAGCCTGCTGCAAATCTTCAAATTGCATTAAAGATGGGCGTTGAGGTAAATGAAAAGGGTAAGTATGAGATCAGAAGGTTTAGGTCAGCATTAAACCACAGCCACCTGATTATAGACGCCATAATAGGCACAGGGCTTTCTTCAACAGTCAAAGACGAATATAAGGAAGTGATCGAACTAATTAATGCGTCCGGACGACCGGTTGTCTCAGCAGATATCCCCACTGGTGTCAATTCTGACACTGGTGAGATAATGGGAGCAGCAGTAAGGGCTGCAGCAACTGTGACCTTTGCCATTCCAAAGAGGGGACATTACCTGCATCCAGGCTGCGTCAATGCAGGGACCCTGCATATAGCAGACATATCCATACCTGCACAGGCTATTGAAAAAGAGTCAATCCTGTTAAGACTCCTCACTGAGAAGGAGATGTCGGCTTTAGTGCCATTGAGGTACGCTGATTCCCACAAGGGATCAAACGGACACGCACTTGTCATTGCCGGCTCCATAGGCAAAGGCGGGGCAGCAGCAATGACAGCGTTATCATGCATGCGGACAGGAGCAGGGCTTCTGACTCTTGCCGTGCCTGAAAGTGTTCAACCCATAATTGCCGGCAAACTAACTGAGGTAATGACCCATCCCCTTTCCGAAACAAGTGAACATACCATCGCCGCATCTTCAACCGGCGAGATCATTGCGCTCGCAGGGGACAAGGATGCAGTTGCAATCGGACCTGGTCTTACGACAAACAAAGAGACTGTATCAATTGTAAAAAAACTCGTAAGAGAGGTCACAGCCCCGCTGGTGATAGATGCAGATGCAATAAACGCGCTTGCTGATTCACCCGGACTGCTCAGGGACAGAAGGTCTGCCACCATACTGACCCCACATCCCGGAGAGATGGGCAGGCTGACCGGCAAAAGCGCATCAGAAATTCAAACGGACCGCATAGGCGCTGCCAGCGGTTTTGCCACTGAGTATGGCGTCTGCCTTGTTCTAAAGGGGGCTAATACTGTAATTGCCGAACCATCCGGTTTAGTGCATATATCCCCTACCGGCAATCCCGGGATGGCAACCGGCGGCACCGGGGATGCATTGACAGGAATAATCACAGGCCTCATCGCACAGGGGCTTACACCTGCAGATGCGGCCAGGCTTGGCGTATACATCCACGGGCTTGCAGGAGACCTGGCAGCAAAGGAAAAAGGGATGATCGGCATGATTGCCGGCGACCTGATTGAACGCATACCAGCAGCAATAAGACAGGTAGCAGACAGGAGATAAAGATTCAACTCAGCCCAACAAGAATGTAATAAATGGATAAGGAGAATACATGGCAACAGCCAAAGATATCATGACCAGAGAGGTCATCACAGTCACAACTGATGTAACAATTGAAGGTCTTGCCAGGATCTTTACAAGGCATGACATCAGCGGTGCGGCAGTGGTAGATAAAGAGGGCCAGCTTATAGGCATTGTTACAGAAAATGACCTTATAAAAATGGAGCAAAAGCTCCATATCCCCACAGTAATCAACATCTTTGACGCAGTAATATATCTCGGCAGCTCAAAGAAATTCGAGGAAGACATCAAGAGGATGGCGGCAACAAAGGTAGAGGATATCTTCAGAAGAGATGTAGTTACGATAACAGAAAGCTCAACTATTGAAGAAATAGCAACCATCATGAGCGAAAAAAATATTCACCACCTCCCGGTGGTCAAGAAGGGAAAGCTTGTCGGGATAGTGGGAAAGAAGGATATTGTTAAGGCAATCGCAAAACGTTAAAGAAACGATAGCCATTGGGGAGAGATTGGGCAGGCTCCTGTCACCAGGCGATGTGATATGCCTGACAGGCGAACTTGGGGCAGGCAAGACCTGTTTTGTGAAAGGCATTGCAGAGGGACTTGGGATAAAAGGAAAGGCCATTACAAGCCCTACCTTCATTATCATTAATGAATATAAAGGAAAGGTCCCTCTCTGGCACATTGACCTCTACAGAATAGGAGTCGTCGAGGATTTAAGAGACATCGGGATGGAAGAAATCGTGTATGGCAATGGGGTAACGGCGATTGAATGGGCAGAAAGGATAAAGGACAGACTGCCGGAGGAGAGGATGGATATAACGTTGAAGTGGGTGGATGAGGAGACACGCTCTATAAAAATAGAGGCGTTTGGACAGCACCATAAAGAGGTATTGAAGAAATTGTCAAAGGTTACGGAAATATAAATGGCTTATCGCAGCGAATTTCTTGAGACAATAAAAGATGTGAGGGAATACCTGCTTTCGTTGAAGGAGACAGGTGTGGAAGAGATGGAGACTGAAATCCCCCTTAGTCCCCCTTTTTCAAAGGGGGAAATTAATGCTCACGTGTCAGTAAATCTTCCCCCTTTAGTAAAGGGGGGACAGGGTGGATTTGAGCGAAGATATTCATATGTAAAACCAGGCCACAAACCTGAGCAGCTTCAGGCACTCCGTGATAAGATCGGAGACTGCAAGCGGTGTAAGCTTTGGAGCAGCCGGACCAACATAGTCTTCGGAACCGGCAACCCTGATACATCCCTGATGTTCGTCGGCGAGGGGCCAGGCCAGGAAGAAGACAGGCAGGGTGAACCATTTGTCGGAAGGGCTGGAGAATTGCTGACAAGGATGATAACGGCCATGGGTCTCAAACGTGATGACGTATATATAGCAAATGTGATAAAATGCAGGCCTCCTGGCAACAGGAATCCGGAACCTGATGAGATTGCTGCCTGCAGGCCATTTCTGAATGAACAGATAGAAATAATCAGGCCTGACATCATATGCGCCCTCGGCGCCTTTGCGGCACATACCCTGCTTGACACTGCAACAAGGATCAGTGATTTGAGGGGGAAGGTTCACGATAAAGGCGGGCATAAGATTGTGGCGACATTCCATCCTGCTTACTTATTGAGAAATCCGAATGAAAAGGGGCGGGCGTGGCAGGACTTGCAGATTGTAATGCGGGAGCTGGGGCTTGAAAGGAACATGTAAGGTATCATGAAAACGTCATTCCCGCGGAAGCGGGAATCCAGACCGATGGCATGATTCTGGATTCCCACTTACGTGGGAATGACGGGGTGAAAAATCCTGCGGGGACAGGGTCCGTGGGAATGACGGGTACATAGGAGCATTTTCGAGTGAAGCAGATATGGGCGCCGTGGAGACTTACTTACATACTGGAAGGAAATAGAGAGGAGTGTATCTTCTGCGCAAAGCCAAAGGAAGAAAAAGACAGGGACAACCTTATCCTGTTCAGGGGAAGGCACTCATTTGTTATAATGAATCTCTACCCGTATGGCAATGGACATCTTATGGTAGTTCCCTACGAACATGCACGGGAATTGAACGGGCTGTCAGAAGACACCCTGCTTGACCTGATGCTCCTGACAAGGAAGTCTGAGGGCATCCTCAGAAATGTATTTCAGGCGCAGGGATTTAACATAGGCATAAACCTTGGCAAGGCAGCCGGCGCAGGCATAGATGAACATCTTCATATTCACATAGTGCCGAGATGGGCAGGAGACACCAACTTCATGCCGGTGCTCGCTGACATAAAGATTATACCTCAGCACATTTTTGCGACCTATGACCTGCTTATGCCATTTTTCCGGGAACAAGGCTGATAAGGCACGGTTAACACCTTAAGCGCCGCGGCTCACTGTGAGCCAGAAGGGATAAAGTAAATGCTGCGACTTATTTTTGCCCTCATTATTGTAATCATATTTGCCATTATGGCAATAACCAACACAGAGTTGGTTCAGATCAACTACATCCTCGGCTCAACTTCTCCCCTGCCCCTCTATCTCGTGCTTATAATAAGTTTTCTTGCCAGCGGATGCCTGTACACTTTGATCCTGCTGCCATCATGGATCCACGACAAGATGGAAATCAGGCGCCTCAGGCGTAGACTGAAAGATCTCGAAGAAACAAGAGGCTGATGGAATCGGCATATGACAAATCAGGATCATTTAACCCCTCTGTTACGTCAGTACCAAAGTATAAAACAGCAACACACTGATGCAATATTATTCTTCAGGATGGGCGATTTCTATGAGATGTTCTTTGATGATGCCGTCACTGCATCAAAGATCCTTGAAATAGCGCTCACTACACGGGACAAACGGAATGAAAACCCCATCCCTATGTGCGGCATACCGTACCATTCAGTTGACTCATACCTGCCTAAACTTATAAAGGCAGGACACAGGGTGGCAATCTGCGAACAGGTGGAAGACCCTGCAACAGCAAAGGGGATAGTACGGCGTGAGGTAATAAGGGTTGTCAGTCCCGGAACAGTGCTTGACGGAAACCTCCTTGATTCAAAGGAGAATAATTATATCGCTTCTGTTTATCCCGGGAAGGACATATCTGGTCTGGCATTCGTTGACATTTCGACAGGAGATTTCCACGTTGCAGAGATCAGGGCACCCTTTACATTTGACGACGAATTATCCCGCATATCACCTAAAGAATTAATTATACCACAAGGTGTGGATAGCTCACTTTTTCCAAACACCAGTCAACTGCAAACATTATGCATCAACACCTGCCCTCAAGAGATGTTTGAATCAGGCAGGGCTTTATCAATATTCGATGAACATACCAGGTGGAAACAGACCGGTATGGAAGATATTGATGCATCGAGTCCTGTAATAAATGCAGCAGGCGGCCTCCTTGGCTACCTTGCTGAAACCCAGAAGACCTCTCTCAGGAATATCAACAGCGTCAATGTCTGGAAGCGCGATCGGCATATGATAGTAGACGAACATGTTCAGCGGACGCTCGAGCTCGTAAAGTCCCAGCAATCCGGACAACGCAGGGGCACACTGTTTCAAATCCTGGATAAGACAATGACGCCAATGGGCGGGAGGCTTCTCAGACACTGGATTCTAAATCCTCTTATGGACTGTAATGAGATCATAAAAAGGCAGGATGCCATCGAAGAGATAAAAAACAATTTTACGTTGAGATACAAACTGCGTGAGCTTTTGTCAAATATAAATGACATGGAACGTACAATCAGCAGGATTACGCTAAAGGCTGCCAATGCAAGGGACCTCGCATCCCTTAATCAGTGCCTTGGGATCATACCTGAGCTGAAAGGACTCCTTTCCGGTTGTTCAGACCAATTTATAAGTAATGCAATCAATATGACAGACGAAGTCGGGGAATTAAAGAAGCTTATATCCGACGCCATCTCAGACTCCCCTCCCCTCTCAATAACTGACGGAGGTATTATAAGAGATGGCTTTAACCATGACCTCGACAGACTCAGGGGGATAAGCCGTGAGGGGAAAGGATGGATCGCAAGGCTTGAGGCAAAGGAACGTCAGAGGACCGGCATAGATTCCATGAAGATCCGCTACAACCGGGTCTTCGGTTATTACATAGAAGTGACAAAGACTAAACTGCAGGGTGTGCCTCAGGACTATATTAGAAAGCAGACACTGGCAGGCGCTGAACGCTACATCACCCCTGAGCTTAAAGAATATGAAGAAACCGTGCTTGGTGCGGATGAAAAGACAAAGAGGCTTGAACAACAATTATTTGAAGAGGTAAGGGAGGCAGCAGCCCGGGATGCCAGCCGGATACAGAAGTGCGCCAGGGGGATAGCCGGGATAGACGTAATTGCAGCACTGGCAGAGGCAGCCCATACTTATCATTACGTCCGGCCCGTGATAAACCACGGACTTTCCATAAAGATAAAAGAAGGCAGGCATCCTGTCATAGAGCAGATGGGATACGGCGGGCGCTTTGTGCCAAATGACATTGAACTCGATTGCGAAAAGAACCGGCTGATGATCCTGACCGGCCCCAACATGGCCGGAAAGTCTACATACATGAGACAGACTGCAATTATAGTCCTGATGGCCCAGGCAGGAAGCTTCGTCCCTGCTGAAGATGCGAGGATAGGCGTTGTGGATCGCATATTCACACGCATTGGCGCATCAGACAATATCAGTGAGGGACGAAGCACCTTTATGGTTGAAATGGAGGAGACCGCAAACATACTGCGCAATGCAACACACAGAAGCCTTATACTGCTCGATGAGATAGGGCGCGGAACCAGCACCTTTGACGGAATAAGCATAGCATGGGCAGCCGCTGAGTTCATAAACAGGAGGCTTAAGGCAAAGACCCTGTTCGCCACCCACTATCATGAACTGACTGAACTTGCCCTCACCACCGAAGGTATATTCAATTCACACATGTCAGTGCGTGAATGGAACGATGAGGTCATATTCCTCCGAAAGGTCATGCCAGGTATGGCTGACAAAAGCTATGGGATTCAGGTAGCAAGACTTGCAGGCATCCCCATGGAGGTCATAAACAGATCCAAAGAGGTGCTTGCAAACCTGGAAAAAGAGGAGCTTGATGACTCAGGCATGCCCAAACTTGCCCACTCAGAGGTGAACAGAGGAAGGCGGCCTGCTCAGACAGATATATTCAGTTCACATGAAACACACCCTGTCCTGACAGAACTTAAAGATCTGGACATAATGAATATGACACCGCTTGAGGCGCTGTCAAAACTCGAGGAACTTAGGGGGAAGGTGGAAGGTAGAAGGTGGAAGGTAGAAGGTCAAAGGTAGAAGCCACTCCTTTTTTTCTGACTACCGGCCGAACAGAAGGATTTTATTTCCTGCCTTTATCAGATACCTGCTCAGGCTTCCAACCATAAAATCGAGCAGGCCTTTTTTAGAATGGACACCAAGCACTACCATATCGGCCCACTGCAGATGTTTTTCTGCCATAACCTGGATAATATCATCAGATGTCATTTGAACATTGATGTTGCGGAAGGAATGGGCATTCAGATATGATGTTGCGCCATCGAGATGGAATCTTGCAATAGCCTCTTCAGTCTCGGACATCAGCAGAGTAATGTCCATTTGAGCGGCAGTTGGCTCAAACAGATATGCAAACTCCTGCATGGCCTTTGCTGAAGGATGGCTCCCGTTAAAGGCTATCAGGACATTCATTCTTTCTCCAGGCAGAAAATGTTCCGGCACTGTGATGATCGGGGTAACGGCATTCTTCAGTATAAGCTCAATGGAATCGCCTGGCTTCTGCTCTGTCTCGAAGTGAAAGTGGGTGCGTACCCCCATTACAACAAGGTCATAGAACATAGAGTCCTGGACAATATGATCAATGGGAGATCCCTGGCGTTGAGCCTCCCGGTGGACAACCCCCTCCCTTTGACATATCTGCCGGAACTTTTCAAGCAATAACTCAATATGTTCATGTGCCTTTTGTTCCTTTGCCTTCTCCAGCTTCTCAGCAAAGTAAATCCCGCCAAGCGGTACAGGTCCGATGGACTTCTCAATACCAGGCATATCCAGAACAACAACGCCTGTGATTTCTGCATTATCCCGTCTGGCAAGCAGGCAGGCATATTCAAGGGCAGAAACAGCATATGGAGATGGGTCAAAAGGTACCAGAATCCGGCTCGGCATTAATCCTCCCTTTTTATTGAAATGAAAACAGCGCTACATCTGGAATGCAATAATATCAGGATGCGATTTTTCAGTCAACCGTTGACTTAAACACTTCAATGGGGTAGTATATGACACTTTTAGTCGCATAATGGCAAGGGAAAATATATGAGAAGGTTCCCCATATATATAATTTTGTCAGTTCTGATAGTCATGTTCACATCGGGTATTTCGCTTGCCGGTGAATTTGAGATGCATAGCATGGCACATTTCAGCGCCTCTATGATTATCCCGTTTGCACTCCTGCTCTGTGCAATAGCTGTAATGCCTTTTCTTAACAGGCACTGGTGGGAACACAACTATCATCTGGTCTCCTTCGGACTTGGCTTACTGGTAATATTGTACTATCTCATCTACATCAGGGCATCAAATGGTTTTGCCGACGTTACCGGAATAACATCATACGGATGGCACAAGCTTATACATACCGGAGTTGAATATTACAGCTTCATAGCACTGATAGGCTCGCTCTTTGTAGTATCAGGCGGAATTTTCATCAGGGTCAACAACAACTCAACCCCCCTTGTAAACACGGCAATACTCCTCATCGGCGCCATAGCCGCAAATTTCCTGGGCACTACCGGCGCATCAATGCTTCTTATAAGACCTTTTTTGAGGATCAACAAAGACAGGGTAAAGGGTTATCAGGTAGTATTCTTCATCTTTATAGTGAGCAACATAGGCGGGTCGCTGACGCCCATAGGGGACCCTCCGCTGTTTCTGGGCTATCTAAAGGGAGTTCCATTTTTCTGGGTCATTGGCAAGGTATGGCATATATGGCTCCTGACAACGGCAATAGTCCTGATCATTTTCTACTTGATAGACTCAAGATATTATGCCAGGGTCAAGGGGAAGATATCCAAAGCCAGGACAGAGGGAAAGATGGAGATTCTTGGAAAAAAGAATTTCATATATCTCTTTATGGTCCTTGTTTTAGTGCTGCTTCAGAAGGCAGAATTTATTAAACATATCGAAGAGGGCATAGGAGCAAATGGCCAGCTGTATATCACAATTATAATAGCAACACTCATGATTATTGTATCAGCTATAGCATATAAAAGTTCAAACAGAGAGGCCATAGAGGCAAACGAATTTAATTTCGGGCCTATTAAAGAAGTGGCGATACTCTTCATAGGCATATTTGCCACCATGATACCTGCACTCGACTACCTCGAGCAGAATGCAGCAGCGCTTGGCATAAATACCTACGGCCAATTCTACTGGGGGTCAGGGATACTGTCCAGCGTGCTTGATAATGCACCCACATATCTGAACTTCCTCAGTGCATCCTTCGGGCTTGCCAACCTGTCCGTAGACACAGACATGGCAAAGTTTCTCGACCCAGGTCATGTCATAACATTAGGCAACGGAATGGCAGTCCATACATGGAAATATGTCCAGGCCATCTCTCTCGGATCAGTATTCTTCGGTGCAAACACATATATTGGCAACGGCCCCAACTTTATGGTAAAATCAATCGCTGAACAGTCTGGAGTAGAATGCCCCAGCTTCTTTGCATACGTTTACAAGTATTCGCTGCCAGTCCTGATACCGGTCTATGCATTAGTATGGTTTCTATTTTTCAGATAGCAAACGCCGCAAATGGGCGTTTAACAAGGAAGGACGATATATTTGAGCCGCAGGCGTACTGTGTCTCGTACATTGAGTTGAACAGACCTGCCGCGCCTAATAAAGTAAGGAGTTTTTGCTCAAAAATGTCCAGTTGCAAGGAAGGAATAATTATTTGAGCTGAGGCGTACTGTGTCGTACGTTGAAGCTCAAATAATTATTCCTGACGCCGCAAATGGGCGTTTAACAAGGTAGTCAGGTCTAATTTGTGCTCAAAAGTGTCCAGGTGCAAGGAAGGACGATATATTTGAGCCGCAGGCGTACTTCCTGTACGCTGAGGCGCAAATATATCGTCCTGACGCCGCAGATGGGCACTTTTCAGCACAAATTATGGTCCCATCGTCTAGTGGCCCAGGACGCTGGCCTCTCACGCCGGAAACACGGGTTCGAACCCCGTTGGGATCACCAAATCTATGAACAACCCTTCCAAAACGGTTGCATTAGCCTATTGTCCTGACTACCAGAGGGGAAACATTGAAAAGTCCATACTAAACACACTGGATCACCTCGGTGGTTTAGGACAATACATACCGAAAGACAGCCGGGTACTGATTAAACCCAACCTGCTCAAGGCCTCCTTGCCAGGTGAATGCATTACAACGCACCCGGCGTTTGTCGAGGCTGTCGTACGGATCGTCCTTGATTACGGCTGCAGGCCTTTTATCGGCGACAGTCCTGCATTCGGAGATCTCTCCGCTGTTGCCAGAACCACAGGCATAGCCGACATCTGCAGGAGATATGATATCCGGCTGCAGCCATTTAACTCTCCGGTTACTGTCAGGGTATCAGACCCTTTTGTCAGGAGTCTGGATATTGACAAGGCTGTCCTTGAAGCAGACAAGATTATCAACATCCCGAAGTTAAAGACTCATGTTCAGGTAGGGTTCAGCGGTGCTGTAAAAAACCTGTTCGGCTGTCTCAGCGGTAAGAAGAAGGTCCTGTGGCATTTTAAGGCAGGGGATAAGGAATACAGGTTCGGCAGGGTGCTTCTCGAAATCTATAATTCGGTCACCCCTGCCCTGCACATTGTTGATGGGGTTACTGCATTGGAGGGACATGGACCAACGAGAGGAAATCCCAAGGAGACCGGCCTGATTGCAGCATCTGCTGACGCAATCTCTCTGGACAGGGTGCTGTGCGAAATTATAGGACTGCCTGTCGCATCTTCTGAAGTGTTAAACGCACTAAAGTATCATTACGGAATTTCGATAGACACAGGAGACATCAAAATCAAGGGCGACAGCCTTGACAACTTTACCGGAAGACCATTTATCCTGCCTGAATGGATGCCGATACGCTTCAGCCTGATCAGGATAACAGGGAGTATGTTTAAGCATCTCAGGCTTAAGGCTGCGGCAAGAATTGGGACAACACACCCTCCATGAATGTCCTGATCCTGGCCATGTTCTCCTCTGTATCTGCCTCATAACGCAGCACCAGCACAGGCTGTGTATTTGATGGCCGGATCAGACCCCAGCCAAACTCAAACAGGACGCGGACACCGTCAATTGTAATTATGTCCCTTATAGCCATAGGTTTTACAGAAGGCGGTATATCACCTGCAGTCAATACCTCCTGGACACTGTCCACTACCTGAAATTTTTCTTCATCAGGACAGGAGACCCTTATCTCAGGGGTCGTGTATGTTGCAGCAACGCCTTCAAGCAGAAAACTTATGCCCCTCCTGCTTCCCTTTATCCTCTCCCTTTTAAGTATTTCGACCAGCCTGCACGTCGCATAAATGGCATCATCATAACCGTAGAAACGGTCTGCAAAGAATATATGACCGCTCACCTCTCCGCCAAGCACCGCCTCTTCATCTTTCATCTTTGCCTTAATCAGGGAATGACCTGCCTTCCACATGACAGGCACACCGCCTGCCTTCGCTATTTCGTCATATAATACCTGAGATGCCTTTACCTCTGAGACTATGATTGCGCCGGGCCATTCCTTCAATATATCCCTTGCATATATTGTCAAAAGCCTGTCGCCCCAGACAATATTGCCGTGTTCATCTACAATACCGATCCTGTCTGCATCACCGTCATAGGCAACACCGAAATCAGCGTCTTTTTCTCTGACAG
This sequence comes from Nitrospirota bacterium, assembly GCA_020851375.1. Classification (NCBI taxonomy): domain Bacteria; kingdom Pseudomonadati; phylum Nitrospirota; species Nitrospirota bacterium. Next base: position 149,096 of record JADZCV010000044.1, read on the forward strand.
TCTTAATCAGATCAGTAAGATTTTCAGGGACAGTTGGATCAGGATGGTGATTGGGGAACCGGCCGTCAGGTTTGGAATAGAGCTCGATAACCTCACACCCCATCTCACGAAGTACGCGCGGCGCAATTACACCTGCTGTACCATTACCGGAATCAACTACGACCTTAACAGGAGGCTGAAGTGGCCTGCTGTCAAAGACAAACTGCTCCCTGATGTAAGTAAAATATGTTTCAATTATCGGGACAAACTCGACCTGGCCGATCATCTTCAGGCTTCCCAGTTCCCTTTGCCACTTATCCTTTTCCTCAATAATCCGTCTTATCCCCTGAACTGCATCTCCATGCAGCGCCTCTTTCCCGACACATAGTTTGAAACCGTTGAATTCAGGGGGATTGTGACTCCCTGTGATCATTATCCCGCCGTTTACATCAATATTAAAGAGTGAAAAGTATAACAGCGGTGTAGGGCATACACCGAGCTCAACGACATTAACACCTGTTGATATTATCCCTTCAATCAACCTGTTGCAGAGCTTCTCTGAATGGAGCCTCACATCCCTTCCGATCGCCACTTTAAGCTCCCCTGCGTCTTCAGGAGACATGTCATTGACAAGAAGGAGATTAACTGCGAATGCCCACCCAATAAGGCGTGCAGCATCATCCGTCAGGTCCTCCCCTACCACACCCCTTATGTCATATTCTCTGAAAATCTTAGGTGAAATCATTGCGCAAGTCCTCCTTATCTGATTAGCACATCTGAAAATCCCCGTCCAAATCCCCCCTCCCCCCCTTTACTAAAGGGGGGGAACTAATTTCCCTTTGAAAAAGCGGGGAACTAATTTCCCCCTTTGAAAAAGGGGGACTAAGGGGAATTTTCATCAACCTTTGCAAGCCCTGAGCTGTGAGCGTGCCGAACAGTCGAAGGGCTCATGACGGTTCACTCAGAAATGTATACCTGTCATACCCTGCCGTAGGCATCATCAAACCTGACGATATCGTCCTCTTCAAGATATTCGCCATTCTGCACCTCTATTATCTGGAGCGGTATCCTGCCTGGATTCTCAAGCCTGTGACTGGTCTCCATCGGTATGTAAGTGCTTTCATTCGGATTGACGAAAAACTCCTCATCACCCCGCCTTACCTTTGCCGTACCGGAGACTACTACCCAGTGTTCACTGCGGTGATAATGCATCTGCAGGGAAAGACGGGCCCCTGGATTTACCACTATCCTCTTTATTTTGTACCTGTCACCCTTCTCAAGCAAAGTATATGAACCCCACGGCCTTATCACAGTCCTGTGAGTCAGATGCTCCTCAGCCCCGCGCTTCTTCAACTCCTCCACTATCTTTTTTACATCCTGAGCCCTGTCTTTATGACAGACAAGCGTTGCATCTTCCGTATCAACCACCACCATGTCACTCAACCCTGCAGTGGCAACAAGCCGGTTTGACGCATAGATGATCGAATCCCTGCTCTCCACATCAACAACATTTCCGGCTATGACATTTCCCCTGGTGTCCTTAGCTGTTATCTCGTCAAGGGCGGTCCAGCTGCCAACATCACTCCAGCCAAGGTCTGCCGGGATGACAACAACCTTGTCAGACTTCTCCATTACGCCGTAATCAATAGATACTGATTCCAATCCTGAAAACACCTTGCTGACGACAGATGCCTCATCACCCTTTCCTATCGCCTCTTTAATCTCTCTTAGCCCCTTTCCGAGAGAAGGCATGTGACGTTCTATCTCATCAAGGATAACCGAGGTCTTCCAGACAAACATGCCACTGTTCCAGAAATAGCTTCCATCAGCGAGATATGCCCTTGCTGTCTCAATGTCCGGCTTTTCAGTAAAGCGGTCAACGCAGAATACCGGGGTGGAGAATGTTTCCCCCTTTGAAAAAGGGGGATTAAGGGGGATTTTCAGGGAAGTTCCTGCATGTATGTATCCGTACCCTGTCTCGGGTCTCGATGGCTTTATGCCTATAGTTACGAGATAGCCGTCACTGGCAGTTTTGAATGCATTTCTCATTGTCTCAATAAATTTCTCTTTATTCTTTACAACATGGTCAGCCGGAAGAATACCCATTACAGAATCAGGATTTTGGTGGTTCAGATAAACCGCTGCAAGACCTATTGCTGCAGCAGTATTCCTGGCAGCCGGTTCAATGATGAAATTATCTCTGTTGAGTTCCTGGACCTGATATTTTATCTGTTCAGCCTGGGACTTATTGGTTACGACATGTATATGCCCAGGCGCGATAAGCGGTCTGACCCTTGCTATGGTCTGCTGTATCAGCGTCTCGTCACCGTCAATCCTTAGGAGCTGTTTGGGCATGGCCTCCCTGCTCAAAGGCCAGAAGCGGGTGCCGCTGCCGCCTGCCATGATGACTATGTAGTTGTTATTTGATTCCTGGGTCACTATATGAAAATCCCCCGTTCAAATCCCCCCTCCCCCCCTTTAATAAAGGGGGGAGCTGATTTCCCTCCTTTATACAGAGAAGAATTACTTTCCTCCTTTGTAAAGTGTGGGAGCTGATTTCCCTCTTTTATGCAGTGAAGAATTACTTTCCCCCTTTGTAAAGGGGGACTAAGGGGGATTTTACCTGCCTGCATAAAACTCCTTCACCTTCTCAATCACGTAATCCTGCTCATCCTGTGTAATAAACGGCGACATGGGCAGGGACAGGATTCCCTTCGATGTCTTCTCGCTTACCGGAAAAGCGCCTTCCCTGTAACCCAGATAGCTGAATGCCTCCTGAAGATGCAATGGCTGAGGATAGTGAATTGCCGTAGGCACCCCATTGTCATTGAGGTATTTGCTCAAGGCATCCCTTTTATCTGACATGACAGAATACTGGGCATATACTGAGGTATTGTACGGCTCTATATACGGTGTTACTACTGCATCTTTCAGCCCCTCACTATAATATGCACCCTTTTGTTGTCTCAGCTTAACCTCTTCATCAAGATGCTTAAACTTGGCCAGCAGAACCGCTGCCTGTATAGCATCAATCCTTCCATTGATGCCTATATATTTGTGCTGATACCTCTTAATCTCTCCATGAACGTGCAGGCTGTTGATGATACCTGCAATTTCCTGATTGTCTGTAAAGACCATCCCGGCGTCGCCATATGCGCCAAGAGGCTTTGACGGAAAAAATGAGGTGACACCAATGTCCGGCAGGCCGCACGACCTCCGCCCCCTGTATGTAGCACCAAATGACTGGCATCCATCTTCAATTACGAACAACCCCCTTTGCTTCGCAATAGTATATATAGCATCCATGTCTGCAACCTGACCGTAGAGGCCAACGGGGATAATACCTCTTGTCTTTTCAGTAATTTTTGCTTCAATAAGGGATGGGTTTATATTGTAAGTCCTTTCATCAATGTCAACGAACACTGGCTTCGCGCCAAGAAGGGCTATGACCTCTGCAGTTGCTATAAAGGTAAACGGAGGGCATATAATCTCGTCACCGCTTTTGACTCCATAGGCCATGAGTCCAAGAAGAAGGGCATCTGTACCTGAGCTTACACCTATTCCAAAACGGACGCCCACATAGGCGGCAAGCTGTTTCTCGAGTTCAGCAACCTTGCTGCCAAGGATAAACTGGGTACTCTCAAGCACCTCTGAGATTTCCCTGTCAATATCTGACTTATACTTGATATACTGGCTTTTAAGGTCTATGAAATTTATCTTCATCCAATAATCCCCGATCAAATCCCCCCTCCCCCCCTTTACTAAAGGGGGGAGCTGATTTCCCTCCTTTATACAGAGAAGAATTACTGTCCTCCTTTGTAAAGTGTGGGAGCTGATTTCCCTCTTTTATGCAGAGAAGAATTACTTTCCCCCTTTGTAAAGGGGGACTAAGGTGGATTTCATTTCCCTCACATTAAAAAGGCCATAGAAGGGTTACCTCCCATGGCCTCCAATACACAACATATTGCACTTTTTATCCTTCTGTCTTCTCAAGGATAATCTTATGCTCAACAAGCCGGATCTTCTTAATGCGGGCAGTCAACGTCTTTTGCTCGCCAGAAAGGTTTCTGATATATATCCTGCCCCCTTCCTGGGGCTCTAAGACATCCACACTGTCCAGGAGGAGTTCTTCTCTTCCATTTTTCTCGATGTAAACGCTTGCCTCACACATGCTGCATCTCCTTTTAAGATAGATTAAAGGATTCTCTTCAACCTGTCAATCAGTTTGTCTATTAAATGAGGAAAGGGCTCAGGGGTAACACCTATCATCTCAATACCCTGCTGCGGAAGGGGTACCAGCAGCTTCTTCGCCTTGCTGGCGGCAACTGCATCAGCCATCACCTGAGTATACTCCCCAAGCATTGAATTTGGTATCACGATCGCCCATGAGCCAATAATAATGTCTGCATACCTGCATACCTGAACTATGGAATTTTCTCCGCTTGCTGCTTTGTTTGCACCTGCCTTCATCATTAATGATGTAGCTATTGCATTGGTACCGATAGCAATAATGTCCATCTTCTCAACATAAGCCTCAGGCAGGTTCTTCTGCATCTTTTCTATTATGTGGGCGCCGATACCTCCACCCTGTCCGTCTATCACCAATACAGTAATTTCATCCATATTGAGTATAATACATATTACTGGCCGACAATGCAACCTTATGCTAAAATAACGTCCTGAAAATGACGACAGTAATATTGTTAACCATCTCCAATATTTTCATGACCTTCGCATGGTACGGCCATCTAAAATACAAAGACTCTGCGCTCTGGAAGGTGATAATCATAAGCTGGCTCATAGCATTCCTTGAATATTGCTTCCAGGTGCCAGCCAACCGTATCGGACATTACCACTTTTCTGCTGCACAGCTAAAGACCATACAGGAGGTTATTACGCTGATTGTATTTTCAGTGTTTTCAATCCTGTACCTGAAAGAGGAGTTCCGGTGGAATTATCTGGTTGGTTTTCTGTTTATAATTGGGGCTGTCTTTTTTATGTTCAAAAAGTAATGATTACTGCATATTGCCAAGATACCACTCATACGTCTTCATTATTCCTTCCGCAAGACTGGTAACAGGGGCCCAGCCCATGGACCTGATTTTTGAAGTATCAAGGAGCTTGCGCGGCGTTCCTTCAGGTTTAGAAAGGTCATGCCTTATATCGCCTGTAAAGCCGGTTAATTCTCTTACAATATTTGCAAGTTCCTTTATCTTCAGATCCTCGCCCATCCCTATATTCACAAACTCCCCGATGTCTTTATAATCGTAATTCTCCATCAGGTATACGCAGGCGCCTGCAAGGTCATCCACATACAGAAACTCCCTGTAGTGCTCACCGCTGCCCCACAGAAAAACATAGTCTTTTGTAATGCCAAGCCGTTCAAGTATCTGTTCTTCAGACATGAGGGAGGAAGGTGACAGATCAATGCCAAAACCTAATGGAAAAGTTTTCAGGTCAGTCCTTATCATTTCAAAATCCTTATTCCTTAACAGCTTTGCCAGATGAAATTTCCGTATCAGGGTTGGCAGGACATGTGCAGTCTCAAGATTAAAGTTATCACCGGGCCCGAAAAGATTAGAAGGCATCACGGATATGAAGTTTGTCCCATACTGCTCATTATAATAACGGCACAACTTAATGGCAGATATCTTTGCTATAGCATAAGGTTCATTGGTAGGCTCGAGACTCCCTGTCAGGAGAGATTCCTCCTTCATTGGTTGAGTGGCAAGCCTTGGATATATGCAGGAGGAACCGAGATTGAGAAACTTCTTTACCCCAAACTTGTAGGCAGAATGAATTACATTTAAGGCAATAGACATATTGTCGTAAATGAAATCAGCCCTGTAGGTATCGTTTGCCAATATGCCGCCCACTTTTGCCGCAGCCAGATAAACGTGATCCGGCCTTTCCGCTTCAAAAAAGCTTTCTGTATCAGACTGCCTTCGCAGATCAAGCTCACTGCTCGTTCTGTACACAGTATCCGTATAACCCTTTTTATTTAAGGTCCTGAGAATGGCAGATCCAACAAGCCCTCTATGACCTGACAGGTATGTCTTCATTTTTGCACTAATCCCTCTTCCACCATTTATGCGGATATACCTCTCTTAACATCCTGTCTCCTTCACCTTTTGGCTCAACACCCAACTCTCTCATGTCAGCATCCACCATGATCTTTGCGAGCATGGAAAAGTCAACCTTTGGCTCCCACCCCAGTGCCCCTTTTGTCCTTGCCGGGTTGGCCTTGAGCACATCTACCTCTGTAGGCCTGAAATATTTTGGGTCTATCTTTACATGCTCCTTCCAGTCCAGACCAGCATAGCTGAAGGTCTCTTCTACAAATTCCCTTACTGAATGGGTCTCCCCAGTCCCTACAACAAAATCACCAGGCTTGTCATGCTGGAGCATTAGATATATGCACTCCATATACTCTGGGGCAAATCCCCAGTCCCTTTTTGCCTCAAGATTGCCTAAATAGAGATATTTCTCTTTCCCGGCAACTATGTTTGCTATTGCCCTTGTGATCTTTCTTGTAACAAATATCTCCCCGCGCCTCGGTGACTCATGGTTAAACAATATCCCATTGGATGCAAATAAATTGTATGCCTCACGGTAGTTGACCACCATCCAGTAGGCATAGACCTTTGCCGCTGCATAGGGGCTCCTCGGATAAAAGGGTGTATCTTCTGCCTGGGGAGGAGGGGCAGCCCCGAACATCTCACTGCTCGATGCCTGATAGAATCTTACGCTGTTGCCGCTGCGTCTGATCGCCTCCAGTAACCGGGTAGTGCCCAGGCCGGTGATATCCCCTGTATACTCCGGCATATCAAAACTAACCCTGACATGGCTCTGCGCACCAAGGTGATAGACCTCATCTGGCTGGATGTTGTATATAAAATGCGTGATCTGCCCTGCATCAGAGAGGTCTCCATAGTGGAGGAAGAGCCTGGCTGCAGGATCATGAGGGTCTACATAGATATGGTCTATCCTGCCGGTATTAAACGTGCTCGCCCTCCGTATCAACCCATGAACCTCATACCCTTTTGACAGCAACAGCTCTGCCATATATGATCCATCCTGACCTGTAATCCCGGTCACCAATGCTTTTTTTGGCATAATCACGTCCTTTCAATTAATATCATTTAGAATCAATAAAATACAAAGCAAATTACATACCATTAATCGGTTCTGCCGTTCATCAATATTCCAAAACCAGGGGCACCGCAGGGAACCTCCCCGTTACCACCCTCCTGACCTCCGCTGTCACTCAGGGATGATTCTTTGCCGTATTTGTCATAAAGGATGCCGATGCTTCCGCAGGTTGCAGCCCCTCTTGACAGGACGCCGCCTTTGAAGGTATTGTCCCCGTCAAAATCAGCCAGGACACCTGTGCCATAGTCGTGCCCTGCGCCCTGTGAGACACCGAAGGTTACAGTGTAGGAATCTTTTCCCCTTTCATCAATCAGGATCCCTGCTGACGTATGTATCCCTGCACCCTGTGCATATCTGCCTGCAATATATGTGTCATCTCCACTCATGTCATGGAGAATGCCCAGCGAGTACCAGTAACTCGCACCCTGGGAAAAATAGTCACCTATATATTTATCATTTCCGTCCTTATCAATCAACAGACCAATGCCGCCTGAGGCGCCTGTTTCTGACTCGTTCGGACGTATCCCTATGGCGAAACCCTGCGACAGGCTCAGTGTGGAGTATCCCGGCTCTCTGTAGTCAGGATACTTACCCCCGGCAAGGTAAAGATCTCCTCCTTTCAGGTCTATCAAAGCCCCGAATCCCCTGACAGAGGCGAACCCCTGCGATTTCACATGGGACTCATATGTGTCGTTTCCCTGCATATCGAGAAGCATACCTATGCCGAAGATGCCAGCCCCTTCTGCAACAGCGTCTGCCATATATATATCATCCCCGTGAAGATCAAGCAGGATTCCTCCCCCCAATATGCCAGCCCCCTGGGAAACCCTGTCAGCCATATAAAGGTCATTTCCCTCAATATCCGCCAGTATGCCCGTTCCCATAAACCCTGCCCCCTGGGATATGTTCTCCCTTGTAATGTACCGGTCATTGCCGGCGAGGTCTATCGTGATACTGAAAGGGTATTCGATCGTGGATCCCCCTGCATTGTTTTCATACACATCGTCGCCGCCAAAGTCTATAATCATAAAGGCATTGCCTATATAACGGGTACTGCCCGGGCCTCCAACAATAATCCTCCCAAAGACCGAATCTATCATGTCGAGGACATCGCCTTCGGCAACATCAGGAGACACTGTATTGTGCCTTTTGATTGCCCCGGGATTTAACTTCTTCAAGGCCTCTATCACCTGAGGCGATACTGCTTTTGAAGCCTCAACCACAGATCTTAATAACATCGCGAAGTCCACCTTTCCGGCGACTTCAAGCAGCCTTTCCTGAAGCTCAGGGGCCTCTTTATCCTCTGATAAGATACCCAGCACCTTCTCTTCCAGGAATTTCCTGTCTTCCCCTGACAGCCCCTTAAAGGACTCCTGTCTATAATACTCTGCCCTGGAAATCGTCTCAGTAATATAGCCTAATATCCCGTCAAGGCTGCCCATAGCCCGAGGATCCTCAGGCCCGCTTTTTACTTCAACATCAAGCAGCAGTGAAGCCTCTTCAATTAAACCGTTCAGATCGCAGGCATCACCTGAGATGTGACTGAGGACAGAGGCCGTAATTTCCCTGGATACAGGAAGGATATTGGTTGGATTTTGTAAAAGATAATTGATCTCACTCAAACGGAAGGAATTGTCGTGCGCCAACTTATCGCTATCAGGGAAAAAGCTCTGCTCCCTGAGCTGCGCCAGCGTAGTCTGGAAATCCTGCAGTCTGCCGGAATCCTCCATCATATGATAAACAGCAGAGCTGGTCTTATCCATTGTTTTCTGCATCGCATCTGTCTCCGGGTGAGGCTTAATCTTCGGTGCAATTTTCCTCCTTACTCCAGGCCTTGCCCCTATGCTCATCTCTTTGCCGTCCCTGATGATGGTCAACATCAGGTTGTCTCCTCTATTCTTCCCTGTTATAGCCTTTTTCAACTGATCCATTGGTGGAGTCTTATCATCAAAAAGTTCCCCATCAGCGGCAATTACAATATCCCCGGGCTTCATGCCTGCCTCTGCCGCAGCGCTGTCAGGTATAATACGATCAATATACACGGCTTTATCCTTCCTGACCGGGTCAGAGAGATATTGATCAGGCACAACCTCCATATGAACTCCGAGGAAGGGTGCTTTTGGTTCCTGCCGGACATCCTCTGTCGCAGGGAAAAAGAAGGGATTAAAGTCAGACATCACATTTCCGCTGGTTCGAAGGGCTTTTTGCGTGCAACCGCAGGCGCCAATCAGGGCAACTGCGAGAGTGGCATGGATAATTTTATATTTCAGGTTTTTCACTGTCTCAGCGTTCTATTTTCCTGCTATTGTTTTTTATATCATAACAATAAGCGGCATGGGGGGCAACTTAAGCTGTAACCCCCTGCCGGCAGGTCATACCATGGTTTTTCTAAATTGACCTTTATTATCATATAGGTTAACATACAATTCATTATGAATCCTGGTCAATCAGTATCCGTTGTTATCCCGGCAATGAATGAGGAAAAGGGCATCGGGAAGGTTATTAAAGGAGTTAAAAATATCCTGGGAGGAAACTGTGAGGTCATCGTTGTAAACGACGGTTCTAAAGACGGCACTGAGAAGGCAGCGCTTGAGGCTGGTGCAACCGTCGTTAGCCATCCATATAATCTTGGAAACGGCGCAGCAGTTAAAAGCGGCCTGCGTGCAGCAAAAGGGGACATAATCGTTCTCATGGATGCTGATGGCCAGCACAAACCTGAAGACATACCAAGGCTTCTTGAACAGATTGGCCCCTATGAAATGGTAATCGGGGCACGGACAAGTCAGTCTGAGACATCTGTTCACAGGGATATTGCCAATTCCATATATAACAGATTTGCAAGCTATCTTACCAAGAGAGAAATACCGGACCTTACTTCCGGATTCAGGGCAATTAAGGGAAAGATTGCAAAGCGATTTATATACCTGCTGCCAAACACCTTTTCTTATCCGACCACCCTTACACTCTCGCTGATCAGGTCAGGACATAGTGTTACCTTTGTCCCTATTGTGGCACTAAAGAGGGAAGGCAAGAGCAAGATCAAGCTTCTCAAGGATGGAATCAGATTTTTCATGATCATGCTCAAGATAGCAACGCTTTTTTCGCCTTCAAGGGTCTTTCTTCCTGTAAGCGCCTCCTTCTTTGTTGTCGGCATAGGATATTATATTTACACATTCGTAACCACTCAGAGGTTTACAAACATGTCTGCGCTCCTGATTGGAAATGGTGTAATCATCTTTATGATGACCCTTATTGCCGAGCAGATAGCCCAGCTGCGGTTAGACCGGACAGAGGAATCGGAACAGGAAAATAAACTCTGAAACAAGGGAAAAGCTGGAAATTGCGGGTTTGTTATTTCGGTACCTACTCACTTGAAGAAGGGTATCCCAGAAACAGGGTGATCATTGAAGGCCTCAGCAAGAACGGCATAGATGTTGTCGAATGTCATGAAGACCTCTGGGGCGGGACTTCAGATAAACTTGCAGGCATTCAGGATGGTTTTTCCATCATCACGAAGCTCCTGCGGATCCTGCAGGTCTATTTCAGGCTAATCATTAAATACAGGGGTATCGGGAAACACGATGCCATCATTGTTGGTTATGCCGGCCATATAGACATATTTCTGGCAAAGTTACTGAACCTATTTAAAAGAAAACCCCTGATCTTTGATGTCTTCCTTTCAATATATGATACTGCAGTCGTAGACAGGGCAATAGTGCCATCAGGGTCTGTCAGGGCAAAACTGCTCCATATGACAGATGCGTGGTCCTGCTGGATTGCCGATGCAGTCTTGCTGGATACTCCTGCCCATATTGACTATTTTGTCAGTGAATTCAGCCTGCCTGCCGGGAAATTTCATGCAATACCCGTTGGCTCCTCGCTCCCTGTCAATAATACAAGCGGCCTTTCTTCAAGCAAGAACAATAAATTTACGGTCCTCTATTTCGGGTCTTATATACCTTTGCATGGGGTGGATATTATCCTTAAGGCAGCAGGGATGCTTCAGGAAACAGATAATGGAACGGTTGGATTCACCCTTGTGGGAACCGGACAACTCCTGCCTGAGATGAAGGGGCTGGCCACAGGACTTGGGTTAAAGAATGTCACTTTTATAGACAGGTTTGTAAAAGAGTCTGAACTCGCAGGCCTTATCAGTAATGCTGATATCTGCCTTGGAATTTTCGGTAAGAGCGATAAGGCATTGAGGGTTATTCCGTGCAAGGTGTATAACTGTCTGGCAGCAGGAAAACCACTTATTACAGCAAGAACATTAGCTACAGACAGTGTCCTTACACACAATAAAAATGTATACTTTTGTGATCCCGGTGATCCGGCGTCGCTGGCAAAGGCTGTGCTTGCGTTAAAGGATAATGAATCACTCAGAAATAAGATAGCGCAAAACGGTATGACGTATTTTAATAATAACTTTTCTGCTGATGCAATTGGCAGGAAGGTTGCAGAAATTATACAAGGCATTGCAGATTGAACCTGATTAAACCAGGCTTATGAAAACGTCATTCCCGCGTAAGCGGGAATCCAGACCGAGGCTTGATTCTGGATTCCCACTCCCCGCTTAAATCCTGCGGGGACAGGTTCCGCGGGAATGACGGGTATACAGGGGCATTTTTGGGTGAAAAAACATATTCAAACCATCGGTAGTGTGGAAAAACAGGGATCGGCTTACAGGAATTACCTCAACAGGGTCGTTGGCGGGAAATCATGCCTTGACCTGCTTCGCTACGAGTTGATCACAGGTTTGTTAGGGGGGATACCGGGCGCTGCAGGCACGTTTCTTCGTTTGTACTGTTATCGCTTTATTATGAACCTGACTGGCAGGGTTTTCCTCGGCAAAGATATATCCATCCGGTGTCCTGGAAATATTACCGTCGAAGAGGGGTGTTTTATTGATGATGCCGTACGTCTGGATGCAAAGACAGGCGGCAGTGGTTACATACGAATACGTAAACACTCTGTAATAAGGTCCTTTACGCTGATATCCACAGGCGGGGACGATGGTTTTGTGGACATTGGGGCTAATTGTTTTATTGGTCAGGCATGTCAGCTTCATGGGTATGGAGGCATTAAGATCGGCAACAATGTACTTCTCGCAGGGCAGGTCTTTGTGACTGCCTCAAGTCACGTCACTGCGAGGGTTGATGTCCCTATCAAGGATCAGGGGATTACAATCGAAGGGGTTGAGATAGGCGATGGGTGCTGGATTGGCGCCGGGGTTACTATTTTGGATGGCGTAAAAATAGGAGAGGGTTCTGTTGTTGGCGCAGGGGCTGTGGTTACCGGCAGTATACCCCCTTTTAGTGTTGCAGTCGGAATTCCTGCAAGGGTAATCCAGGAAAGATCGGAGAGCATCAGTGGCAAATAACAAGGGTAAAGAGGTCCACTATGGCACATGGGAGATCGGCGGCCCAAGGCATTTTTACAGGGAGGGGCTGATATTGGAAAACCTCCGCAAATGCCTCCCTTCAGGCCGTATTCTTGATGTCGGATGCGGTACCGGAAGCCTGATGGCCAAACTTGCCCTGCAGGGCTATCATGTATATGGAATAGACATGTCTGACGAGTGTCTTCGTGTTACCGCGGAACGGATGAAGCGCCTGTCACCTGGCATCACGGCTGAGGTCAGGCGCGGCAGTGCATTGGAGGCAGATTATCCTGACAGGTTTTTTGATGCCATAATTGCGGCTGAGGTGCTGGAACACCTGGAAGAAGACCATAAGGCTGTCCGGGAGTTCAGCAGATTATTGCGGCCAGGCGGCCTCTGCCTGATAACTGTCCCATCAAACCAGCGTTTATGGGATAAGTGGGACGAAATGGCAGGGCATAAGCGCAGATACTCCAGGGAAGACATCACAAGACTTTTTACTGATCAATCTTTTTCTGTTGAAAAAATATTCACCTGGGGATTTCCACTGATGCGCTTTTATCACCGCATCGTCTTTCTCATGTGGGCCCGGCACATAGATAAAAAAAGCGGCGGGAAGATATCATGTGATGATAGAGCAACGAGGATCGGACTGAGCCGCTGGACCACTTTGATACTGGGGAACCTCTTTCGCATTGACAACATCTTCAGTTCATTACCGTGGGGTATAGGAATGCTGCTCGTAGCCAGAAAAAGATAACCTCATAAGAAGACACAAGCAACTTAATGAAAATTCCCTATAAAAAACTTACAGGCATAATATTAGTTATAATCATATGTTATTTCCTGGGAGCTGCCTTCTATAAAGAGTGGGACAACCTGTCCAAATATAATTGGTCCCCCCAGCCTGTCTGGCTTGTGATTTCTATCCCCGCTATAATTTTTGCCTACGTATTCTGTGGCATTGGCTGGACAATAATTTTGCAAATGATCGGTGTAAAGATAGGGAAGGCTAAAGGGACAATAATATTTTTATTATCTTTATTCGGAAGATACATCCCCGGCGGCATCTGGTCGGCCCTCGGAAGACTATACCTGTGCAGGCTTGAAGGGATTCCAGACTCTAAATCAGGGATCAGCATCCTGCTGGAACAGGCTTATCCGGTTGTAGCCGCATGTATTGTGTTTGTTTTTTCACTCCTTTTCTGGCCTGCGGCAGATTTGCTGGTAAAGGTATTGCCCCTGATCTTTATCCTGCCGGTATTTGTCTTGTTCCTCCACCCAAAACCATTTCTTAAAATTGTGAATCCTGTTCTGGCATGGGCCGGCAAAAAACCGGTTAAGATATCCCTCTCTTTTAAGGATATGTTATTACTAACCTGTTACTATTCCTGCTACTGGATAATAACAGGCACTGCCTTTTATTTTTTTGTTAATGCATTTTATACTTTGGAACTAATCCACATCCCAATACTGGCAGGTATTTTTGCTATTTCATTTACAGCAGGATATCTGGCGTTCATTACGCCTGCAGGCCTTGGTGTACGTGAGGGGCTGCTCTCGGTTCTGCTCAGTCAGTTTTTACCTGCATCTGTAGCTATTGGTCTGTCGTTTTTATCGAGACTGTGGCTTATCGGCATTGAGATCCTTATTTTGATGGCACTTCTTATTAATCCCAAGACGAGAAAAATGACTAAAACTGCGATTGGGTTATAGCCGGCCTTTCCAACCGTACCACACAATTTTTTGTGATTCTTCTTCCTTTTTGCTGTAATCACGAAAATGGCCATTCAGATATAATAATAGAATATCTTTTCCAGAGTCATACGAGTGGAAAAACTCTCCATAACTGGAAAACCAACTGACAGGAACATTGCCCTTTGGCTTGCCAGGGTACAGGTAATAGACCTCCATCCGCGGGTTGTTATAGAAGAGTTTCAGCAGATGCTCTCCAATGAAGTGGAGTTTATACTCCTCGCCACCGGGACTGGCAGAAACATATACATCGCTGTAGTAGCTGGCAATGAATACATTTGAATTTTGCCCAATTTCCGGCGCTATATGTTTAATCTCATATAACATAGTGGCCAGCCGTGCAGAATCTGCTGTCCTGAGGTAACCGCCAGTCCAGATACGGTCTTTATATTTCAACTGTATAACCTGCCAGTTTAAAAAGAGGTACACTAATAATGCCAGGATAGCTACAGGTTTATATAATGCATTTCTCTTTGTGAAGATTGTTACACCATGCGATACAAAGACCCCGATGAGAAGATACGAAGGAATTATCGTATAATGAACCGCATACCTGCCGGGCTGCAGTAACATCGGTGATATCGTAATAGTGAACCATATTAGCGCCAGTGTCATCTGATTCCGCAGATTTCTGTTGTTCAACGCAGCGATACAAATAATGAATATTATGAAACCGGCATATAACTCAAGAAAATTGGCATACTGCAGCTGGCTCTTAAAAGGGAGAGTATAATGGTATCCCAGCAGGCTGTACGCAATATATATGAAGAAGCGGATGGGAATTAAAAAATCTATTTGCAGTCTGCTCGGGAAACCCGCAGTTTGCTGCAGGGTCATTCTCCAGACAACAAAGAGACATGTCACAACCAATGGGAATATGAGATGCCTCATTTTATTAAGTTCAATTTTGCCTTTTAAGACGACCAAATGATGATAGCAAAAGACCAGGATAAGTAATCCAAACAGGGTGACTGCAATTTCCTTGCACAGAAAGGACAGGATATAGAACAGATAGACAAAGAAAAGGTGGACCCGCCTTCCGCCCTTCAGATATTTAAAGTAGAATAGAAGGCTGGAAATCATGGTCGTCTGGACTAGTAAATCTGCGCTTCCTGCTACGGAATAGGCCAGAAGCGCATAGTGGTAATCCCGTACCCCATACAACAGCGCTGACAGGGATGCGGTGATCTTATTTTTGAAAATGGTTTGAATCAGAAAGAAGAACAGAATGGTATTAAGGATATGAAGAAACAGATTGACAAGATGATACCCAAAGGGGTTCAGGGCAAAGACCTTTAACAAAAAAGCCGGATAAAGCATCACAGAAAGCGGCCTGTAGGCCAGGTCAAAAGTACTCGGAGTGGTCAGTATCGTTGTCAGGTAATCTATCTTTGAGGATGAAATACCGAGGGTTTTTTCAGCGCCATAGAGGATGGTGAGGTCGTCATTGATAAAGAAGAGTCTCAGCAGGGGACTGAAGCAGAAAATGATTAAGGCTATTGCGATGACGATTAAGGCAGCAGATGAAGGTTGTTTCAGGATATTGCGCAAGGGTCTCTGAGTTTCTTGTGGTTACGGTCATCACCTGCTCTTAATTAAGGTTAAATTGTACAGATTAAAGATTAAAGGAAGATTAAAAGAAGATTAGAAAAAGATTAGAAGGGTGGTAGATTTTTTCCTGCCTTGATAGTCTTGAGCATATTACCTATAATATTTTGGACTACATGCCAGGCTATGGATGCCTGTATAGCTAAACCGTCATGAGCCTCAGGCTTACAAAGGTTAATGAAAACGTCATTCCAGCGTATGCGGGATTCCAGACCGTGGGCTTGATTCTGGATTCCCACTTCCGTTGGAATGACGGGTGAACAGGAGCATTTTCAGGTTAACCGTAGAGGAATGGGGAGGTGGATATGCAATCTTTCAGGGAGGAAGGAACGTGCCTGCCGCTTTGATGTCTAAGGACTTCTGGAAATCAATGGCCGTCATCCTGCTCCTGACGCTTGTGGGGTATGGTTTTCTCTGGAAGCCTGGAAATACCCTGTATTCGCCGTATTCCGATTTCATAGCCGAGCATGTCTCAACCAAACAGGTCCTGTATGATTCCATCCATCAGGGCTGGGGAATCCCCTTCTGGCGGAACGATCAATTTTCAGGTTACGCGGGACTGATAAACCCCATAGCCCAATACACATATCCGCTCCACTTCTTATTTTATCTCCTTCCTCCTCTTGCAGCCGTTGGGGGAACCTTCTTTCTCCACTTTCTGGTCTCTGCACTGGCCTACTATGCTGTGGCCGCATCACTGGGACTGGGGTTCTGGCCGCGCCTGATGATGGCTGCCGCAGGACTCTTCAGTTTCAAGCTGATTGTTGCCGTTTATGCAGGATGGCTCCCCAACATCCCGGTCGTCGTCTGCCTGCCTCTGCTCTTTGCAGCCTTATTTTATCTTGTGAAGAAGCCGTCCCTTGCTTCATCCCTGATCCTGGCAGCAGCCGGAGGTCTTTGCCTTCACTCAGGCCACCTGCAGCTCCTCTACTACACATTCTGGTTCCTGCTGGCATGGATTCTAATCCACGCAGCAAGACAAGTCCGGACAAAAAATACCAGGGTATTGGGACCTTTGGTTTTATTTCTGGCGATCAGCGCCATCCTGGCCGCCGGCATCTCGGCTTATCTCCTGTGGCCGCTCGCTGCAGAGGCGACGCTCATCTCGAGGAGTGAGACGAACTATGCATTTTTTCTTGGCGGCCATGCCTTGGAACCCAGGCAACTCCTCACATTCCTCTTCCCCGAGGCGCTTGGAACACCGCTGGACGGGAGCTACCAGCGCCGTGAGTTATGGGAAGACGCTGCATATTTCGGCCTGATCCCCCTGCTGCTGGCAGGAGCTGGAACAGTACTTGGGTGGAGACGGGCATACACGAAGTATCTGGCAGTCAGTTTCGCAGCAACCGTGTTCCTGTCAATGGATAGCCCTGTCATTCACTTTATTTATGATTATCTGCCCGGATTCAGGCTCTTTCGCATCCCGGGGCGGTTTCTTTTCCTCAGTACGTTTTTTGGAATTGCCCTGGCCGGCATCGGACTCGACACGCTAATGGAGAGGATAAAAAGGAAAACAAGGGGTTTCAATCCTGCGACCATCCTCGCCGTCATAATAATCGCCCTTATTTCCGCCGAGGGGATAAGCTACGCGTGGCGGTACCTGACGATGGTTCCTTACGAAAAGGCAGTGCCGCACACAGCATACCAGAGATACCTGTCTGATGACCGCTCCCTCTTCCGTGTCGCTCCGGTCTTTCGTCCAACGGTCTTATACGGCTGGGCAGCGCCGATGGGGCTTCAGTTGGTGACGGGATATGATTCGTTCAATTATCAACATTACAATGCCTACTTTGACCTTTTACGCTGGGGCAGGATCGAGCGCACTGCCGCACGGGTATGGAATGATCTGATCCCGGCGCCTGGCCCCTCTCTTCCACGGCTGACTGCCAGGACAGACATGCTGGACACCCTGAATGTGAAATACCTGATCTCTCCGGTCCCGCTGGATATTCCCAACAACCGCTATGAACTGGCAGAGGTGTTTCCGAATCAGCCGGCATTCGTCTTCTATCAGGGGGAGAGGCGTACTGATATCTATCTTTACCGGAATCAACACTTCCTTCCCAGGGCATTCTGGACAGAAAGGGTGATTCAGGCAGATGATGAAGAGGCCGCTATCCGCCAAATACAGCAGCACAACCTTTCCTCTGCGGCGGTGGTGGAGGGGGGAATTAAAGATATCGCATACCCTGTACCGCAGGGGGGGGGTGGTGTTGAAATTACGGAGACCCGAAACGGCTATCTCAACATGAACCTCAATCGTCCCACAGAGGGATACCTTGTGATCAGCGAGGTCTGGCATCCAGGCTGGCGTGCAAGTCTCGATGGACATGAGGTCCATCTCTACCGCACAAACCTGGCACTCCTTGGGCTGCCGGTTCCGCCTGGACAGCATCAACTTATTCTGGAATTTCGCCCCTTGCGATGGATAGAAGGGCTCACGACAAGCATTGTTTCAGGCGCACTCTTTGTAATATTAGCGATAGGCGTTCTGATAAGAGTCTTTTTAAACTCTATTGGGCTGAGTCACGAATAGGGTAGCCTGCATTGTAATGTCCGATTTGCACCCGGAGGGCATTGACCAATGCAATGTCGGATTGTGCGGAAGCTAGTTCAATCGCTTCACGCGCTGTTGTCACAGCTTCAGGAAAACGTCCGGCCTCTGCATAGGCGGCTGCCAGTGTGCCGAGTATTACCGGATTTCTGCCGCCGGTAAGCCGGTTTGCTCTGTTGGCAAGTTCGATTGCGAGCGCACCATTGCGGACTGATGCCTCAGGACAAGTAGCCAGCATCCAGGCATAGTTGTATAGAATAAAGGGATTGTCAGGCTGGAGCTTTACGGATGTCTTCTGGTGTTCCATAGCCTCGGTCCACCGCCCCTTCTGGGCCAGGGCCCTGGCAAGGTTACTGTGCGCCGGGGCGTTGCCGGGTTGGAGTTTCAGAGATGTCTGATAAAGGGGGATTGCCTCATCCACACGTCCTGTCTGCTGAAGGGCATAGGCAAGATTGTTCCAGGCATCTCCGTAACCCGGGTAGATTTGCAGGGATTTCCTGTAATGAGCGATCGCCTCATCCACCCGTCCTGTCTGAAAGAGGGCAAAGCCGAGGTGGTTGTGTGCCTTGAAATGGTTGGGTTCGATCTCAATGGCACTCTGGTAATGGGCAATCGCCTCATCCAACTGTCCTCTCCGGCGAAGGGCATTACCCATATTATCGTGGGCGTTTGCATGATCGGGTTCCAGATCCAGTGCCTTCTTTATATGGATGATTGCCTCGTCTGTCTGTCCTCTTTCGAGCAAAAGGCCGCCGAGGTTGTTATGTACCATCGCGGATCCGGGGTTCCTGGCAATCGTTGTCCGCCACAGCGCTTCGATGCCGGTATACATCGTGCTTTGCCGCCAGGTCAACACAATAAGCGCCAGTAGCAGTGCCCCGCAGAGGACTGGCTTAAAAAATGAATATCTCTTCTCCCAACGGCTCAATGACATCGTAACCCCGGCTGCCACCAGGGCAATGGGGCCAATGATTGAAAAATACTGCCAGTGATCTGCTACCAGGGAGTATCGCATGAAATAAATGTTTAAAAATCCAAGTACAGGCAGGAGCATTACCACAAAATAGCCGAGGCTGAATAACCATGCCTTTCCCCAGCTGCGCCGGAAGCGCCATAACAGCAGAAATCCTGCAATCACCAATAATCCAGGCACATACGACAAGACATTCGTGTCGTCAATATGCCACCGGGGATAAACAAAAATCAGATTTAGAGGTAGCAGCGCCTTGAAAAGATAAAACCATATCGCCCATCCGGCGCCGGCCAGACGCGACAAGAGGCTATCTTCCCGCACAATAGCAGAACCGATGGACTGATGATATTGATACCAGACAGTAACAAGTCCAAGTATCCCAGACGCAATAAAAAAGGGAACAGTGCGCCACACGTCCTTAAGTCCCACCCTTCCCCGGCGCCACCAGGCAATGCCCAGTAAAACAACGGGCAGGGGCGCCACCGCTGACTTGCTCAACAGGGCAAGCACAAATGCCCCTGCGGACATCCAATACCATAACCTGCGGTTCGTATCCTCAAACCGCAGATACCAGAGGAGGGTCCATGCGTAGAAGAACATTGCCAGGGTATTCTTCCGTTCCGTAATCCATGCCACTGATTCGACATTGACCGGGTGCAGGGCAAACAGGGCTGCTGCCAGCCATGCCCCTGGAATTTTAAGCCTCTCCAGCGCCCGCCAGCACAGTATTGAACTCAGTGCATGCAGCAGCACATTGACTATGTGATAGCCGAGAGGGTTCTCTCCCCACAGTCTCCATTCCAGCCACAGGGTGGTGGAGGTTGCGGGAAAATAATCAGGGGCGGATGCAGTAAACCAGAACCGGTACAGACCATCGGACATGCGGATAAGGGGGTTATTCAACAGAAATTTATCATCGTCCCAGATGAACCCGGCATGCCACACAGGAATATAGGCAATGAAGGTAACGGCTGCCAGAAGCAGCGCCTGCAGCCAGCCCTTGTAAACCGGAGAAATATGCGTTTTATCAGTCATCTTTGCTGTGTTCATAAGCCCGGCAGACTTCCTCGAATACATGTTCCACTGTAATAGCCTGCATGCACAGGTTGTTACGGCAGGGTGATTGGCGGTTGTTGTATGCGTTGACGCAGGGACTGCATGCAATTCCAGCCCAGAGAGCCGTGTTCCTGGAAGAACATGCAGAGAATAACTTCGGGGTCTCAGGGCCAAACAAAGTAACCACGCGAACAGGTGTAAGGGCTGCGAAATGCGACGGACCGCTGTCATTCGTGACGAGGACTTCAGACAGCGTATAGAGAATCAGCAATTGCCGGAGCGTGGTCATGCCGGCCAGTGAGAAACAACGGTCAGACGCTACTTCTCTGACCAGTTCAGAGGTCGCCCCAGCCTCACTCGGCGCTCCTGTAAATGCCACATAAACCTCCGGGTATCCTGCCAGCAGCCTGCCTGCCAATTCAACATAGCGATTGTTCGGCCACCGTCGTAACGGCAGTAAGTCACTGGCATTGGGATTGAGCAGTATCAACGGAGGGCTTCCGCCAGTCTTACGGCGCAGTATTTCCCTGACCTCATCTGTTTCGCCTGCGCCTGGTGTAAACTGCGGCGAATCATCCCTGGCTGTCTCAGGTTTCCAATCAAACGTCGGCAGCGCCGCCGGGTCACAAAGGGCGGCCTCAACCAGCGACAGAAAGGTCTGTGTGGTGTGGATGTGAGGGTTATAGAGCAGCCTGTGAGTCATCAGGTTTCCGCGATAAGGACCGGCCCCAAAAAATGCGTGAAAACCGATGCGGCATCGTGCACCGCTCAGAAAAGTAAGCGCAGCTGAACCTCGCGAAAAAAATTCCATATCCACAGCAGCGTCAGGTTTCAAAGTACGCAGGCGCAGTAAGGCAGCGGGCGCGCTGCGAATCATTTCCAGTAAATTCTTAGATGATATGGTGATTACGTTTTGTTCAGGAATGATGCCAAGCGCGTCGAGGATAAACCGGTTGTCCTCAAGGGCAATGAAGTAAACGTTTTCACGTCCTGCAATTTCGACTGCCCGCCGCAAGGCAGGAGCTGCAAGAACAGTTGAGCCTTGTTCTGCCAGTTTTACGAAAAGGAGGCTTCCAGGCGGACGGGGACAGGAAGGGGCACGGCGTCCGGCGAGTGTGCGTATGACGGTTAATATGAAACAGAGTGGAACCCCCAGCCACCGGTCGAGCCATTGCAGAGCTTTTACATTCATGAGATGAAACCCGAAAGGCCTTGTACATGAATACTGGATGACATGCGCATTGCTGTATTTGTCTTCACTGACAAGCAATAAAGTAGCAGAATGAGATTTCTCTGTCAATAAACATGCATGCATTCCCATGCCTGAATTCCCATTGACACTTAATTTTCTTACTGCTATTCTTATGCAGAAAATTATTATGGATTATCATCCGGCAGTCTACAGGGAATATAGATAACAGGCATGGAGGATCAGTTCAACAGTCGGCAGCAATGGGCGATTCTGACCAGCGTTTTTCTTGTTTCCTTTGCCGTACTGACTTTCGAAATCAGCCTTACCCGCGTCTTTTCAGTGTTGTTTCGCTATCATTACGCCTTTCTGGCGGTTTCCGGAGCTGTCTGCGGACTGGGCCTCGGCGGATTCGCCTGGCACTGGATCAGCAAAACCAGGAACCGTCAATTAGAGGCCGGCTGGGCAGGACTGGGATTTGCACTGTCAGTGCCGGCCAGTATTATAATCCTCTTCGGCACACCTCTTTCTTCGGTTCTTGCAGCACATCTTTGGGCAGCCTTTATTCCGCTCCTGCCCTTCACCCTTGCAGGTGTATTCCTATCTGAGATTTTTCGACAGCGCGCTGCGGAAAGCGGCCGGATATACCAGGCTGATCTCATTGGCGCAGCGCTTGCCGCCATACTGATAGTTCCATTAATCAGTATAACCGGCCCGCTCTATCTGGCATTCCTGCTCGGCGGCCTGAGCGCTGTCAGCACACTCTGCTGGGCCGTTGCACAGGGCAACCGCCTGCTCCTCCTGGTCAGCGCTGCCAGCGTGGCCATATGCTTCGCATTATGGCCTGTTACAGCCAATTACGATCTTCTCAGGGTCCGGCCTGTTACATCAGGCGCCCCGGAAGTAGCCAAACCCATGCTAAAGGACCTTGCGGATCCGGGACTGCATGCGCACATCATTGACAGCAAATGGTCTGCCTATGCCCGCACCGACATGGTCCGCTATGGCCTCCCTCATGAAGAGGATTCAAGGGTGCATATATTCACAGACGGGGAGGTCCCTGCTCCCATGATTCTATTTGATGGAAACCTGAATAATGTACGTTATCTGAGAAGTGTGCTCACATACTTCTCTTTCGCCCTTAATCCACGGGACAGCATGCTTTCCATCGGACCTGGCGGCGGGATGGATTTTCTCCTCGGATCACTGGCAGGTTTCAGGAAGATGGATGGAGTTGAGATTAATGCATCTCTGGTCAATATGGTGGACCTTCACAGCAAAATAAACGGCGACATTTATCATCTTCCGGGTGTGAATGTCACTGTTGATGATGGACGCAGTTTTGTACGCCGTTCCCCGGACCAGTATGACCTTATAGTGAGCGCCCTGACCCAGACAGCGACAACCGGCAATGCCGGCGTCGCACTGGTTGAATCCTATATTCACACACAGGAGGCATTCGAAGATTATTATCAGCACCTGACAACCAACGGCCGTTATACCCTTGTCACGCAGTCGGAAGAGCTGTTGTTGCGGGCCGCTTTTACTGCCATCGGGGTCATGGGTGAAAAAGGCATAAACTCTGCCGCAGCAACAGAGCACCTGATAGCCCTTAAAACAACCGATACAGAACCTGTACGCAATCCATACCGGTATCTGCTTGTCTGGAAGAAATCCCCTTTCAGTCCTGAAGATATTGCCCTGGCAAAACGAGGGGTTGCCTCCGGCCTGGCAGAAGCTGTTTTTATTCCGGGTGCTGGCGGCAACACTGTTCTGGAACAAATAGGGCAGGGGAAAATCAAACCTGATCAGATTTACAATGAAGGGATACTTAAGGAAGGACGGCTCATAAACCTGCGTCCTGCTACGGATGAGAAGCCCTTTTTCCTCTATCTGGCCTTTGGTGTACCAGGAGTGCTTAAAGGGCTGCTTACAGGCGCCATTGGGGCTGCTCTGCTCTATACGATCGTAATGCTCGTGATTCGCGGTCGCGCCGGCAGTCCTGTGCGCGGCTGGCTTATATATTTCAGCGCTCTCGGCATGGGTTTTATGTTAGTCGAGATCCCTCTGGCTCAGAAATTCATTCTCTTTCTGGGCCACCCCACCTTAAGTCTTGCAGTGATACTCTTTTCATTGCTGATCGGCGCCAGCATCGGCAGCCGCCTGAGTCAGAACTGGCAAACCGGACAACTCGCTCGACGGGTGAGCCTTACCGGATTGATCGTTGCCCTGCTGGTGATTATCTATGCTTTGCTTCTTTCCCCTGTCCTGAATCTGTTCCTGCCGCTGCCATTATTTGCCCGCTTAATTATCTCAGCCCTCCTTTTGCTGCCGCTGGGAGTAGCCCTTGGTATTCCCTTTCCAAGCGGACTGAGACTCATCTCCATATCCGGACAGGATGACATCCCATGGATGTGGGGTCTTAACGGAATGATGTCAGTGGCAGGGAGCGCCCTGGCTGTTGCCGGCGCATACATAATAGGTTTCAGCGGATGCCTGTTTATCGCTGCGCTGATCTATGCAAGCCTTTTGCTGTTGGTACCGCGCACGCGCACCGTATGACTGTTCACATATTGAAGCGCTACTTTTCAACCATCCCAACCACATTTTCAACACTGTCTGTAAAATAAAGATAGGGCGAGCCTTGTGACGTGGCAACGCTCACAACGTTGTTATATCTTGCATCTTCCCTTACACCCTGTATGATAGAAGATTCCCCCCTCCTGCCTGATAAGGTAAGCACCTCACCTGTATTCTTGTTGACCCGCCGGAATACATTATTCCCTGTATCAGCCACATACAGATAATCTCCATCAACAGCTATTCCCCTCGGATAATTAAATCTTACATAGAATGTGGTGCCATCTTTATAACCAGATATACCGGGCATACCGGCTATCGTCTTTACCTGCCCTGTAGAGGCAAGGATTCTCCTGATCGAATGATTGCCGCTGTCTGTCACATAAAGGTATTTGCCGTCAGTAGTAATACCCCTTGGGTCGTTAAACCCTGCTGCTGCCCCTGTACTGTCAGCAGTTCCTGGCGAACCGGTGCTTGTGACGTAATCACTCAAGCCGGCTACAAGTCCCACATACCCGGTAAGCAGATTGATCCTTCGTATAAGATGGTTTCCGGAATCAGCTACATACAGATGATTTCCAATGATACAAATCCCCCGTGGCGAGTTAAACATGGGGTAGCCAAATTCACTGTTTACAAAACCGGCTGTGCCGGGAACTCCTGCTATCGTAGTTACTTCTCTGGTGGAAATGACCACTTTTCTTATAGTATGGTTTCCTGTGTCAGCCACATACAGATTCCCCATGCCATCTGCGACAATACCAACCGGATTGTAAAAGCTGGCAGAATAACCGGCACTATATGTGTAGCCGGACTTCCCGATATTGCCGGCTATCAGAATAAGCGGGGCATTGACCAAGTTTGTTATATTCAACTTGCGTATGGCCTGGTTGCCTCTGTCTGCTACGTAGAGGATATTACCTGCCAAATCAGCTCCTGCCGGAGAATTCAATGAAACCCCCTTATTTAAGGAGTACGAAAATGTTGCAGTTTCTCCGGTATTCATCTTTACCCTTCTGATTCTGCTGCTTCCTGTATCCATTACATAGAGATATGTCCCGTCTGTATTAATCCCTGTAGGAGAAGAAAAGGATGTTGTCTTGCCAGTCCCATCTGTAGAATCACCATAGCTGCTTTCCCCAGCCTGAAGAGCGGTGCACTTCCTTACCACTGTTTCCACGCCATTTGTTACTGTAACCTCATCTACGCAGTCTACATCTCCTGCAAGTAAAGATACCTCCCCGGTAGTAAGATTTATTTTTCTGATGATATGGTTTCCTGTATCTGACACATAAAGAATGTCATTATGCCATGTAATACCTTCAGGCAAATTAAATAATGGAGCACCATCCGCACTTTCCACGAGACCTGAGGTTCCACGGCTGCCGGATATGGTTACGACAATTCCTGTATTTGGGTCCACCCTTCTTATGGCATGATTACCCGTATCAGCAACATATAGAAAGGTCCCATCCGTTGTAATGTCTCCGGGACTATTAAAATGGGCAATACCTGAAGACCCCTCACTTGAGTCATTCAGTCCGGCGACACCGCTCTGACCTGCAAGAGTTGTCACTTCCTTTGTAAGAATGTCAATGATGCGAATAACATGATTCCCTGAATCAGCTATATACAGCTTCCCATTTATCCTCACACCCCGTTTGGGTGATTTAAACCTTGCATCTATGCCGATTCCATTCACAGATCCTGATTCAGCAGGGTATCCGGCAAATGTACGCACCTCGCCTGTAGAAATATTCATGCTCCTGATTATATGATTGTTCGTATCAACTATATATATGAAATTTCCACTCTCATCTGCTATAACATCTGTAGGGGAGTTAAATACTGCGGAACTCTCTGAACTATCAGTAGCTCCGGACACGCCGGCTTTACCTGCAATAGTTGTAACCTCACCTGTCTCTCCATCCACTTTTCTTATAAGGTGATTATAGGTATCCGCTACGTACAGGGTATTGCCATCTATTGCAATACCGCCTGGAGTGCTAAATCTGCTGTTAACACCTGCATCATCTGTAGCGCCTGTATACGATGGCGCCCCTGCTATTGTTTCTATCTCTCCGGTAGAGATGTTGACACTGCGTATCGTGTTATTATTCATATCAGTAACATAGATGTAGTCGCCTGCAATAGCAATCTCAGCAGGACTGTTGAACCTGCCAATACCAGGCGGACCATCTAAAAACCCGGGTACCCGCGGTGTTCCGGCCAGAGTAATAACTGTGCCATTAATCAGGTCTATGACCCGGATAAGATCATTCCCTATCTCAGAAACAAATAGTTCGCCTCCTTTTAAATAAAGACCAGATGGATAAGAAAATCGTGCATTAAGAAGTGACCCATCTGAAATGCCGCTCTCCCCGGCTTTTCCTGCCAGTGTAATGACCTCTCCTGTTTGAATATCCAGTCTCCGTATAGTGTGATTATTGGAATCAGCTATGAATAAAAACTCCCCATCAGTAGTTATACCCAACGGATTGTTAAATCTGGAAGAGTCACCGATACCATCTGCAGAACCACGGGTTTTAACTGAACCTGCTATGGTTAATGTTGTACCGCTGTTCTTGTCAACACGTCTAATAACCTGATTATCCGTATCCGTAACATAAAGCACACTGCCAATTGCAGTTATTCCTGACGGCATCTGGAACATGGTATCCGCGCCAGTTCCATCTGAATAACCAGCCTGACCTCGCCTGCCTGAAAGTGTAGTAACCTCACCACTGTACATCCCGACCTTACGAATAACCTGGTTATAGGTATCAGTGACAAACAGATTTAAACCATCTGCAACAAGCCCCTCAGGGTAGTTAAATCCGGCATCCCTGCCGGTTCCATCGCTAAAACCCCGCCTGCCGGGATAACCTGCCAGGGTTGTTACGGATTTAGTGGATAAATCAATCTTTCGTATCGTGTGATTTTGCCTGTCAGTGACATAGATATTGTTTCCATAAACTGTCATTCCGGTGGGCGAATAAAATCTTGCAAGTGTGCCTGTAGCATCGGATGTACCTGAACCACCTGGCTTCCCTGCCAGCAATAACATCTTACCGCCGGTTATACTGTTATTGCCTTCTAATATTGGACCAATTGTTTTATACTCACTGCTACAACCTGTGAGTATATAAGTCAAAAGGCAGGCTGTTAATAGAATGGGAAGACTGATGAACAAACTATGATGTCTTGACATTAATACTATTGAAATGCAATAAATATGCCAACTATATCGTCATTGCCTGTTAATCTTATATATCCCTATTACGAGTTCACTCGTTTTGGAATCATTTACACCATCAATGAATTTAAGATCAGAAGGCGCCAGTTCTTTATGAAACAGGAACCGCAATTCGGGTCTCAGGAAATAATCATATCTTCTGTCAACTACTATGTAATCAACTCCTTTTTGATTAGCAAGCTCAATAACGGCATTATAAGTAGACGGCGTTAAAAACCAGGTAGCGCCGGCAAAATAAGGTATATAGGGTTTCCTTGTCATCATCCTGAGGGGATGGGGCAGGTTTGTGTTCATCCATCGCCCGACGATTTTGTCTGGGTCTGTAAATGCCTTTTTTGTAATCCAGGAGCTGTTAAAGTTGAATGGAAAAACCTGAAGTTGATATATAAATGACACGAGGACAATGCCTGTTGAAACAGGCACCATAGCATATCTGACTGCCTTCCATTTAATGGCATCATAGATATGAACGATTCCACCGGATGTTGTAATTAATAGTAGTGGAACAATAGGAGATATATACCTGACTCTCTCATCCAACAGAGGAGATAGAGGCTGCACTAAAAGGGCCAAAAAATAGAATATGACAAATAAGAACGGATAAATGGCTTTTCGACCCGGGAATAATCCGGCAGCAATAAAAATAATGGTTAAGACAAGCATCTTAAACAATGCAGACAGGTAATTCCTGGCATTATTAATAACCTTGTTAGAGACCCTCTCAATGACATCCCCCCCTGTTTTTTTTGCATCAAGCCTCTCCCATCCGGACGTGGTAGCAGATCCTTCATACGTGATCGTGCTTTTTATGCTGCCATAGGATCCGGCAATGGTCCAATGACCATAAAAAGAATGCAGCTTCACGAGGTAGGCGCTTGTTACAAGGATAAAACCTGCAAAAAAAATCATCAGTGGCACCATAACTTTTTTAAACAACTTCTTTAGATTAAAATCACCCTTCCAGCCAGTGCCTGAGACGGCAGATTTAGTAAAATTCAGAGAATAAAATATTACAGAGATGATGACTGCAGGAACAGCAACCAGTCCTATGATCCTTGTCATGTACGACAACCCAATGCATGCGCCGCTAAGCAGGAGAAAAACGTTTTTCCTGCCCTCAATTCCATGCCAGCCAAGGGCAATGCCGGAAAGGAATAGGGTAATGAACAGTGACTCAGTCAGCATGACCCCTGACCAGCGTATCATCAGAGGACTTAACAAAATCAATACGGCACTCAACCATGCGGACCTTTCATCATATATTGCCTTCGCAAGATAGAATACAGGGATAACTAACAAGGCCCCTGCTATAACAGAGACCAAAACACCGGAGAACTCTATATCACCTGTAACAAATGAAAGGACGGCGCTTGAGATTGAATAAAGAGGCGGCAATATGGAATCAATCCCTTCATGGAAGTCAAATGAGAACTTCCCATTGAGGATTGACTTTGCAAAAGAAAGATACAGACATGAATCCGGGACTACTATTGTCGGGGGTGCACCAAACAATCGCAGGATAAAGGACAGGAAAACAAATCCTCCTAATGCAATCACCCTGGCAGTTAGAAATCTCTTCATGGCAACTGTGAAACCCATCGCTATCCCTTAATCTCATACACCCCGGTCACAAGTTCGCCTGTCCTGGGATTACGCGTTCCATAAATGAGTTTCAGATCAGCAGGCGCCTGTTCTGTCTGAAACAGAAACCGCAGCTCTGGTCTCAAATAATAATCATACTTTCTGTCAATCACGAGATAATCAATTCCATTTTGATCAGCAAAAGCAATGACAGCATTATAAGTAGGCGGCGTTAAAAACCAGATAGCATCGGCATAATATGGTATAAAGGGTTTCCTTGCCATAACCCTTGCCGAATGGGGCAGATTCTCCTTCATCCAACGTCCGACATCTTTTTCGGGATCTATAAATACCCTTTTTTTTGTCCAGGATTCATTCAGGTTGAGGGGAAATAACCACAACTGTGGTATCCAGGATATCAGGATCATTCCAGCTGCCAGTGGAATGACTAAATACCTGATTGCCTTCCCTCTAAGCATTTCATAGATGCGGAGTATCCCGCCGGATGCTGCAATCATTAATATAGGGAGAATTGGAGACAGGTACCTCACCTTCTCCTCTGCCAAAGGAGAGAGCGGCTGCACCAAAAGCGCTAAAAAATAAAAAATGGTAAAGAAAACCAGATAAACAACTTTTCTGTTTGAAAATAATCCTGCAGCAATAAAAATAATAGTTAAGATAAGCATTTTAAAAAGCGCTGACAAATAACTCTGTATATTAACAATTATCTTTTTTGATACTGCATCTATAAAATTTGTTTCTGTTTGCTGGGACGCTAACTTTTCCCATCCGTGCAGGGTTTCAGCCCCCTCAAATGTCATCGTGCCTTTTATACTTCCGTAAGAACCTGAAAGGGTCCAGAATCCATAAAAGGAGTGCATCTTCACCAGATAGACTCCTGTAACAAGGAGAACGCCAACGGATAAAATAATGACAGGTGTTAACATGTCCCTGAATAGCTTTGAACCGGTTGTTTTACGGGACACCACATAATTATACACGATATACATGACAAGGGCCGGAACAGCAACCAGCCCTATAATTCTTGTCATATACGATAGTCCGATAAATGCTCCGCTTAGGAACAACAGGATGTTTTTTTTACCCTCAATTCCATACCAGCCAAAGGCAATGGCGGACAGGAAGAGCGTAATAAATAAGGATTCTGTCAAAATGACCCCTGACCAGCGTATCAGGGATGGATTCAAAAATATTAAGACGGCACTTATCCATGCTGCCTTTTCATTATATGTGGCCTTTGCGAGATAGAAGACAGGAATAATCAATAATGCCCCTGCAAGCGCAGATATGAAAATACCTGACAGCTCAATATTCCCTGTAAAAAATGAAAGGATGGCGCTTGAAATAGAATAAAGCGGCGGCATTATAATATCATCCCCGTTACGAAAATTAAAAGAAAATTGCCCTCTCAGTATGGACTTTGCGAAAGACAGATACATGCATGAATCCGGGTATAATATCACAGGGGGTGCATTAAAATATCGCACGAGAAAGGATAAGAATGTTAATCCTGATAATATAAATATCTTATTGTTGCTAAGCCTGTTTTTCAATCTGCCCCCCTGTTCACCTGAAAATGCTCCTATTCACCCGTCATTCCCACGCAACCTGTCCCCGCAGGATTTCATCCGTCATTCCCACGTAAGTGGGAATCCAGAATCAGGCCACCGGTCTGGATTCCCGCTTTCGCGGGAATGACGTTTTCATGAACCCTGGTGAGCCCTGAGCTGTGAGCTTGTCGAACAGTCGAAGGGCTCATGACGGTTCACCTGAAAATGCTCCTATTCACCCGTCATTCCCACGCAACCTGTCCCCGCATGATTTCACCCGTCATTCCCACGTAAGTGGGAATCCAGAATCAGGCCCACGGTCTGGATTCCCGCTTACGCGGGAATGACGATTTATTACCATTTATGAATCAGAGCCTCATGACGGTTCACTTGTTTTTCCCTGGACCTCGGTCCTGAGGATTGCCATCTCCTGAGCGAGGTCTTTTACCTGACCATGAAGACTTGATATCTTGGTTGCATAATATAGATTAACGACCATCAGAAATATCAGGCTGAATAAAAAGAGGGTTGTGGTGGGGAGGACTGCTCCAATGGTATCAGTAATAAACCTGAGAAGATCATACCATACTGCCAGTACTATAACCAATACACCTGTGAGCAGCCATATCCATGAATACTCCTCCCGGAGCCTTCTCCTCCTTACCAGCTCAACTATAATTATAAACAGCAATATGCTTATGCTAATCGCGAATATCTTTTGTTGGAATGGCATGAGATCCCTCCCCCTTCTTTAGTACACGTCTGTCAAATTTGTCGTTTCTTAACAGCGTGACAAACATGGATAAAAACATCTTGAATATATAATACACGGGTTTAAGACCGCTGTGCATTGATTGGCCCTGCTTTCTTGGGTGCATACGCACAGGGATCTCCCTGATGCGCAATCCGGCCCTGTGCAACATTATCATGACATCTGCATCAGGATAATCTGCAGGATAATACGGGCTTGCATAAAAACGTATGGCATCCCTGTTTAAAGCCTGATATCCCGAAGTCGGATCAGTAACAGGCTGACCTATAATAACCCCGGCAATCTTACTGAACAAGGCCATGCCGATTCTTCGCACCCCTGATGTCTTATATTCACCACTACCCTCTAAAAATCTCGACCCTATAACTACGTCTGCATTTTCCTTTTTTACTTCATCCAGCAAATCCCTGATGGAATCAGGATCATGCTGGCCGTCGGCATCCATCTGCACCACATACATATACCGCTTCAGCAGGGCATATTTAAATCCCGTCTGCAGCGCAGCACCATATCCCATATTAAAGGGAAGCCGTATGACCATGGCCCCTGCCTTCTCCGCAACCCTCGCAGTACGATCCCTTGAGCCGTCATCAATCACAAGGATAGCCGCACCGGACACCTTGTCCTGAATCTCCTTAATCAGGGGTGTGATATTATTTTCCTCATTATAGGCCGGAATGATTATGATAACTTCTTTTGAGCTCTGCATGATTACAATTCCATTATTTCCCTGTAATACTTTTCAGTGGCAATCGCCCTGTCATACTTCTTTATAAAGGCATCCCTGCCATTCCTGCCCATCTCTTCCTGCAAAGCATGGTCATGATAAAGCCTTAGAATCTTGCCGGCAAGGTCGTTATCCGTATCAACCAACCCGCACCTGTTTTCTTCTATGATTTGAGCCACCTCACTGTTTGGAGGACAGATCCCTATGACAGGCTTGCCCACAGCAAGACTGCCATACAGTTTGCTCGGAACCAGCTTCCCTTCCATTCCCCTTTTTATAGACACCAGGGAGACGTCACAGGCATTGAGGCTGTGCAATATATTCTCTCTTGGCTGAAAAGGGAGAAACATTACATTCTTAAGATTGTTGTCAGACACAAATTTTTCCAATCTCATCCTCTCAGTGCCATCCCCTATTAATAGAAAAACAATATCTTTTTCACTTTCCAACACCCTGACAGCCTTCTCAACAGGACGAAAGTCATGGACTATGCCAAAGTTGCCTGAGTAAGACACAATAAATTTATCTTCAAGACCCAGTTTTTTTACAAACGGATTCTTCTCCTTGCGGATTGGATACAACTCATTGCTGTTTGCCCAGTTATGGATAACCGTTATCTTTTCCGGTCTGATCCCATGCCGTATAATATCCTCCCGCATGACCTCGCCTATTGCAATAATCCTGTCCGCCTTTCTGTAATTCCACCGGGTCAAACCTGAAAGTAGATTAACAATTATTTTGTTATTTATCAAACCGAGCCGTGCAGCTACATCAGGATAGATATCCTGAACCCCAAATATGAACTTTGATCCCTTTACCATTTTTAAGATCATGCCAACAAACGCTATATATGGAGGGATCGTAAGGGTCAGGACAACATCATGCTTCGCAAGTACCATGCTTTTAATCAGTCCGGATACATGAAATGAGAGCCAGTTTGGGATCCTGCCAAAAATATTGCTGAGGTTAAACCGTGTAGTAAATACCCTGATAATTTTAACGCCCTGATATTCCTCTTCAGGGGGGATTACACTGTGCCCTGATGGCAG
The DNA here is from genome assembly GCA_020851375.1 of Nitrospirota bacterium. NCBI lineage: Bacteria > Pseudomonadati > Nitrospirota > Nitrospirota bacterium. The sequence goes on from JADZCV010000044.1 coordinate 182,278, forward strand.
GTAATAGGGTCTTGCTGCTATTACAGTAACATCAATCCCTTTATGGGCAAGGTCAATAGCAAGATCTGTCATTAGCTGGGCTGTGGCTGCCACCTCAGGATAGAAGTGCTGCGTCACTATAAGGACTTTTCGTTTCTTCTTTTTATTCACTGACTACATGACAACCTTTTTGATAAATCCTGCAAAGGCCTTTGACAGAGGCACTATAATCCCGGGATTTGTCATCACCCGGTTTAAATAATTAAACATGATCCTGGGTCTTAAATAAAATTCCTTTAGAAACTTCTTATTATAGTATTCAAGTTTCTCCTTAGTCAGGCCATCCGGCACAAAAACAGTCTCCAGCAGGTTCATGCTCTGCCAGTCCGTATTGATCGTACCATGCTTCTGCCCGATCTCATACATCTGAGAGCCGGGAAACGGGGTCATCATTGCAACAGATATGTCGTTCAGTCTTAGCCTCTTTGCAAACATGATTGTCCTCTCAATGGTCTCATCACTGTCAAACGGAAATCCAAGGATAAAAAAGCCTTTACTCAATATCCCTGCCTCTTCAGTCAGTGTTATGGCATGTTCTACCTGTTCCAGTTTTATATGTTTGTCAGCAAAGTCAAGAATACCCTGGTCACCGCTTTCAATCCCATAGGATATCTGCCAACACCCGGCACGCTTCATCAACTTTAATATCTCCCTGTCCACGCCATGAACCCTGCCATTGCAGCTCCAGCTTATATCCAATTTCTGTTGAATAAATGATTCGCAGATCTTTACCAATCTCTTTTTAAAAGTCAGGAATGTATCATCTTCAAAGGAAATTTCCCTTATGCCATATTTTTTGTAGAGAAGCATTATCATTTCCATCATATATTCTGCAGAAAAATATCTGAATTGCCTTGAGAAAACTGAGGTATCACAGAAAATGCATTTGTGCGGACAACCCCTTGAAGTAAGCACATATGTGGCAGGTAATTTCCTGTATTTAAAAGCCGCCGGCTTATATTGATCAGGAAAACCAGGCAGTAAATCCCACGCTGGAAATGGGAGGGTATCCAGGTCTTTTATAGTATCCCTCTTGTCTGTTATCTTATATGAACCATTATCACGAAGGATTAGTCCTGGTATTTTTTCAAGGTCTCCGGACAAGGCATCCCATTGCCTGTTACTGACAAATCCCCCCTCTTTCCCAATATCCCTGAACTTATTGAAGAGTTCCGTAACAGTAGATTCCCCTTCTCCGATCACACCTATATCAAATTCCGGAAAACGCTTCATGGTCTCTTCCGGAACAGCGGTGAGATGAGGACCTCCTATGATAATCCTGATCCGGCCCTCGCGTCCTTTTACCATTTCAGCAAGTTTGGCAGCCTTGTACACAGATGTTGTCACGGCTGTTATCCCCAGGAAAAGAGGCGGGGCCTCAAATATCCTGTCCATGGTCTCTGAATAGCTGAGGTTCAGTGAGGGGGCATCAATAATTTTTGTGGTAAGGCCCAGTTTTCTTACTACAGCAGCCAGCAAAAGGAGCCCCATGGAGGGGAGGTTGCTCCCTGCAGCAGACAGGTCGCCGTAACGCTCTTCCAGCGTCAAAGGCGGATTGACGAAGATTACATCCGTTTTGTTTCCGTTATTCATTGCAGATTCACACCCTCACCCTGAATCATTTCGGGAATATTTCCCACAAGGTTACTACAACCCCTGCAAATTTTTTTACATCCACTGGTCTTCCGTTCTTTAACAAGAGGGTCATGAGGAGGTCATCCCTTGTTAAATTAGACTCAAAATTCCATACCACCCATAATCTGGGGTACTTTCCGGAAGCAATATATCCTGTAATTTCTTCATTATAATCAGGGTTTTTGTTGTTATACATAATTATACCCCATTCCCTTCCAGTCAGCGAATTTTCTGTAATTTCACTGGCTGGTATAATTGCAGCCTTTTGATCAGTTACTTCAAAGCCATAGGTGGTTAATTTATTATAGCTGTCAAAATTGGCATGATACCTGTGAGGCACTATAATGGCATCATTTTGTCTATGATGTTTGTTAACATATTCAGCAGCGCCTCTCCAATCTCCATCAGAATTTTTCTCCCAGCCATACTGATAGCCGGCAGCTAAAACAGGGAGGTTATTTAAGGCAATAAGCAGGAGAATGCCCCCTGCAATATATTCAATCCTTGTAAAATCCAACTTAACCCTTTGCAACACCTGCAATACCTTTTCACTGAGTAAGTATATGCCATATGCCGTTATCATCAGGAAAAAAGGGAGAACGAAAAATATATACCTGATATGAAAGAAATTATTCTTTGTGGCTTCATACGAGGCTGCAGAGGAAACAAGAATAGTCGTAATGACAAACAAGACATTTTTGTCCCTTCTCAGCAGAAAGCCGGCAAGACCAACAACTGTCAGTATTACCGGTAAAAACTTGAAGCCCCCTGCATTGAATGTGAAGATGACACCTTTGAGGCCATAATAAATGGTCTGAGGTCCACTGCTCCACGGTGTTAATCCGGAATTCTTAAAATATGAAAATAACCAGGGCATGAAAAGTATGACTGAGAGGGAGACAGATAAAATATACTTAAACAAAACACTGATTAGCTCCTTACGGGATTTTCCATGTAACAGCTCATTGCCTGTCATTATAGTGAAATAAGTCCCATGCGCTAACATAATCCCCAGTGTCAGAAGATGAGAGTAGTAACAGAGGGATAAGGATATGGAGTATAGCAGCCAGTCTAACGCCTTACCTGTATCCATGGCCCTTAAAAGGAGTATTGATGCAACAGGGACGACGATATTCAATATGGCATAATTTCTCCCTTCCTGTGCATAAGCAATATCCAGCGGGTGAAAAGTCAGAAGGACCGCTGTAATAATGGCCACAGGAATTCCAAATAATCTCCTTGCCAGAAAGAAGGAACATACTATCCCAGACAGGGAAAACATCAATGATGGAAGCATAAAATAGAATGTATTATCCTTACCGAGTTTCATGAATAAATGACGTATCAATGGGTCCAGGGGTGGATTTGCAGAAATCTGAAGCTGCTGCATTTTGAGCACATGGCTAAAGGTCGTAGCAGCGGCTGTTATATATGTACGCGCCTCATCATCCCAGACGCTGAAATAATCGAGGTGGTATAACCTGATAAACAGCGCAACAGGAAGAATAGCCAATAAAATTAAATTGTGTCTTTGTATTGAATTAAATCTTTTCAATTTCGATGGTACAAAACAATCCTAATTGTCTCGCTAATGGAGATAACAGTCTTTCCAAGAGATTAAAACAGCCATACATGAAATCAAACATCATGGAACCTCTCGATAGCCCGCCGCTCAACGCATACATGAACGGGGTATGGTACTCTATTCGATTGATCCGTAACCCGGGAAATTCCTTTTTAAACCATTCGCGGTCCCTTTCAAAATAAATATGGGGCAACGCCTGGTTCGAACGGCTTAGCGGGTTTCCTCCCTCAATTTCCCGCTGGCCCTCTACATCGAATGGTTCGTGATGAAACCGTTTGTAAATAAACCGGCTTAACACTGAACTGGCAGGTTCAATCATGATAATCTTTCCCCCTTTCATGAGGGTGCGCTGAGCCTCTTTTAAAAACAGGTACGGTCTCGGAATGTGGTGAAACACATTTAACATCATTATGCAGCCCAGTTCATTTTCTTTGTAGGGAAGATGCTCAGCGCTGAATACTTTATCAACCAGGGGGAGGTCAAGAATATCCGAAGTAATGACTTCCGGAAACAGATCTTTTAAAAAACCTCCCCCTGAGCCGATTTCAAGATACCTGCCTTTGCTGACCGATTTGCAGACACCAATAAAGGTCCTGTACCAATCGCTGTAGAGTCGTTTTAAGAAAGGTTTACCAAGAATAATCTCCCTGTGGGCAAGTGTTGTCCTCGGATCATCAAGACTAAATGGTATTTTATACGCCCTGACCATTGTCCCGCTTCACAAAGATATTAAAGTAATGCTCTTCACCTGAGTCTTCCAATCGTTTGACATTTTCCGCAGTTATATTCCTGCATCTCCCTATTTCCAGTAAAAACACCTCGAAACCCATGTCCTTCAGAAAATTATAATACTGGCTCAGGGAACTTCCGGCCTTTCTTAGTCCGTATGGCCAGAACTCTGAAAGCAGTTTTATGGTTTTATTGTGCCTTAGTGTCTTCTCCATCCCCTTTATGGCCTGCATCTCAAAACCCTGTATATCAATTTTTACAAAATCAACCCTTTTATTGTTTGCCAGATACTCATCTATGCTTACAGCCTGAATCTCTATCTCCCTGTCGTAAACATCCGGTTTGTAGGTGCGGTGATCAACGTTCAGACTTTTTGAGGTGTATATCTTTAGCACCCCTGTTTCAGCCCCGACCGCCTTGTTGATTAATTTAATATTTTTAAAAGGAAGCGTATTTTTTATTAGATGTGTAAAATTCAGGGGATCCGGTTCAAAACAATGGATTTGTCCTGTACTTCCGGCAAGCTGTGAGAGGATCCTCGCGTAAAACCCGATATTAGCTCCGATATCCAGCACAACATCTCCCTGTTTAATATATTGGCGGAGCAATTCTATTTCGAACCTGTCCTGCCTTCTTTTGAAAAGAGGGTAAATAATGTTATAGACAGGAAAACAGTTTTTATATAAGAAATTACCGACGATTATTTCCGGAGAGGATACCATTCAACTTGATAATTCCCTGTAGCTTGCTACAGGGTTTCCTCCTGTAATTCCCACGAAAGTGGGAATCCAGAATCATGCGTAGTTCTGGATTCCTGCTTACGCAGGAATGACGTTGAAGTTGCTTGAATACCCTGCAGCTTGCTGCAGGGTTCTTCATTTCTTCACGACAGTTTCAGCTTCTTAAATGCGAGCCAGCTCATCTTAAGCAATATCACGCCGTGCCTGAATCTCTCGATCTTGATATTCCCGTATTTTCTTGCCCTGTACCGTATCGGGATCTCCACAATCTTAAGGTTCTGCCTTGCGGCGCCAAATAACAGATCAAAATCTCCAAATGGGTCAAAGTCCCCGAAATAATTCCGGTGTTCCCTGATCCTGAGATAGTTCTCTTTTGTCAGCACCTTGGTCCCGCAGAGAGTGTCTTTGATCGGCTGATCGAGCAACCATGTAAAGATCATGCTGAAAACCTTGTTCCCGGCGATGTTCAATATCCTCATCGCCTCATCTTCCATCTGATATACCAGTCTCGTCCCGTTGATCAGATCACCCTTTCCTTCAGCAATCGCCTCATAAAACTTGGGCAGATCCTCCGGAGGCACAGTCAGGTCAGAATCAAGGATCATCAATACCTCCCCTGCAGCTGCATCAAACCCCTTCCTGACTGCATCCCCCTTGCCAAGTCTCAGCATCTTGTTCGGGGCCTGTTTCAAATCAGCCGCGCTCTCTTTATCCCGGGTATCTTTCGGAATCTGATGAATGAGTTTGATATCCTTAATCCCATTGTATCTTTTTATCATCTCTTCGATTTTCTCAACAGTCCCGTCTGTTGAATTCCCGTCAACGAATATTATCTCAGTGTGACTGCCCATATGAGGGATACGTGCCACTGCGTCCTCAATGTTTCCAACCTCATTGCGGCACGGGACGATTACGGAAACAGAATACCCTTTTTCTCCGGCAAGTTTCCTGAAACCCTTCGCCGGCTTTGCCACTATGTACTCCACAAGGCCCAGTTTTTTTAACAAAGGCAGTTTGACGAGCATTCGATTGCACAGGCCGGACAACACCGGAATATACTTAGGCAGCAGCACGCTGTGCCCCTTCTTGATCGTCTCAAAACCATTCAGATACAGGAGATTCTCGATATCCGCTAGTGAGAGCCAGTTCTGGTAATCCTGGGGCATCTTGAGACCGAGCCTCTCTGCCAGTCTCAAGACAGGCTCCCACAGGTAATTATAATAAGTTACGACCAGCCGGCTGTTCCTGTGACATAGCTTGCGCATATCCCGGAATGCCTTCCAGACATCGGTCAACTCCCCTATCAGATCAGAGCAGACCACATAGTCAAAAGGTTCCTGTGTCTTCAGATCCTCAATGTCATCCACTGCAAAATCAAGGTTTGGATATTTACCAGTGGCGAGTCTTATCATCTCAGGGCTGAAGTCTATACCCTTTCCATAGGAAGGCTTCATGTGTGCCAATGTATCGCCTGTCCCACACCCTACCTCGATAATCCTGCAATTCACCGGAACAAGAGAGGCAAGCAATTTCTCAAGCTCTTTATAGTAATAGCTGTTTTTTTTGCGCCAGTAATCTTTCTGAGGCGCAATGGAATTAAAATGCCCTGTCTTTTCAGCCTTGCTCTTCATCTGCCCTGTCCCTCTGCACCATTCATCTATAATCCCTGCTATTTCACCTTAAAACGCTCCTATATACCTGTCATAACCACTGAACCTGTCCCCGCAGGATTTTTCACCCCGTCATTCCCACGGAACCTGTCCCCGCATGATTTTTCACCCGTCATTCCCACGTAAGTGGGAATCCAGAATCTGGCCCCGGTCTGGATTCCCGCTTACGCGGGAATGACGTTTTCATGAACCCTGGTGAGCCCTGAGCTGGGAGCGTGCCGAACAGTCGAAGGGCTCATGATGGTTCACCTGAAAATGCTCCTAAGTACCCGTCATTCCACGGAACCTGTCCCCGCAGAATTTTTCACCCCGTCATTCCCACGTAAGTGGGAATCCAGAACCAGGCCATTGGTCTGGATTCCCGCTTGCGCGGGAATGACGTTTTCATGAACCCTGGTGAGCCTGAGCTGTGAGCGTGCCGAACAGTCGAAGGGCTCATGACAGTTCACCCGAAAATACTCCTAAGTACCCGTCATTCCACGGAACCTGTCCCCGCAGAATTTTTCACCCCGTCATTCCCACGTAAGTGGGAATCCAGAACCAGGCCATGGTCTGGATTCCCGCTTACGCGGGAATGACGTTTTTCCGATCCTTTGTTAGCCACCGGCTCATGACGGGTCATCAGGCTTCTTCCGCTTTATAGATAAATTCAACGCCCTTTGTAATCCCATCACAGATAGTATCGAGTCCCCTGCTCCTGCCTGGCAGGAGATCGTGCAGGCTCTCAAGACTTATCCGGTATGGGATATTATCAATGCCTGTTGGCTCCACAAATTCCACGGGTATCATCCGCCTGAAGAAGAAGTGGTAGGCATATTTCTTCGCCTTAAGCGTAGTCTCCGCAGACAGCCGCTCCTTTAGCGGGAGTCTGTCCAGTATCCTGAAATATTCCTCTTCTGAAGATACATCAATGGTGATCCCCTTGTTCCGTATCCATGCCTCTCCGGCAACTATCACCGGGATTCCCCTTGCCGAAAGTTCAACGCCTGTCTTTGTGCCGTATATGATGAATGTGTCGCATTTATCCATGAGGTCATAGGTGCTGATCTTACTATCCGGCGGTATGATGAAGACATTCGCCGGCAGTTCAGGAAAGACCTTTTTTATCTCCTGAATGATCGGTTGCCTTGAAGTGAGGAAGCCGCTGATCTCAGCCGGATGGACCCTTATCACAAGCTGCATATCCGGCCTTGCTGCAAAATAGCGGATCGTTTTTAAGGCCCAGTCGAGCATATTCCTGAATGCATTTGCAGGATAATGAAGCTGGGCATCCCACATTACATTCGTCAGCATCCCTATAGCGGGCTTTGAGAAATCAATCTTTATCTCCTGATCCACCGGGTCGCGCATGAAAGAAATCCAGTCATGGGTACCGCATCTCCTGCTCCCCAGATAATCCATCAACTCTTTTTCAATATCTTCATCCCACCTCATATTCTCCCATTTGGACGTCTCTTCCGAGATCAAAGTATGATGATAGGTCTCATCATGGCTGAAGATAAAGGTCCTGCTCCTGTAGGATTGGATCCATGTCACCACCCTCGTCTTTAATTCCCTGAAGGTCTCACACAATATTCCCTGGGGCACATAGATCCCATGGTGCAGCAGCACGCAATCAAACCGGTGTTTTTGGGCCATGCCGGATGCGACATAATAAGAACGCAGCGAGGCGTCGAGAGAACGACGCAGGATTGGTTCACTGTCAGCCTCCTGATCGAGGGTACCGCTGCCAAAAAATCTCAGGGCGCCTGAAACAGCATGTTCCCCGATATGGATCCCATTCGCGGTATAATTTGGGATTTCGGAAAGGGGAAGCCCTGAAGAAATCGTCTTTGCCCTTTCTGCCTCTTCATCTGTAATAAAATCACTGTAGCGGTGGACCTTAACCCCTACCCGCTCAAAGAGCATCTTCCCTGATACAAAACATCCAACGCAGATGTTTCGTGCAGGTCCGTCTTTAATAAAGTCTCTTAAATTATCCACGAGAAATATTGAGCAGACCTGACAGACAGGCAGGAAGGAATCACACAGTAGGACATGCACTTCAAATCCCCGCAGGGTAAGGGCTGTGGCAATCAGGCTCTCAAGAGCAGTGCCCGCATAATAGTGCCCCACGCTGGTGGCCAGCAGGATCTTACGCCTCTCTTTTCCGGAATGGATCGCCTGATCCCATAGCGCCTTATCCCTTCCCATGACCTCATCCCACCGCTCTAAACCAAGCTCCCGGAGATTCTTCTTTCCCCACAGATACCCTGCGGCATCACCGAGTACCTTGATCCCCTTGCCTCTCCGAATGATCGCCTTCTTAATCCCTGACAATTTCATCCCCCATAATGATCATCCGAAAATCCCCGTATACCCGTCATTCCCACGGAACCTGTACCCGCAGGATTTTTCACCCCGTCATTCCCACGTAAGTGGGAATCCAGAATCAGGCCATCGGTCTGGATTCCCGCTTGCGCGGGAATGACGTTTGCATGAACTCTGGTGAGCCTGAGCTGTGAGCTTGTCGAACAGTCAAATGGCTCATGACGGTTCACCTGAAAATGCACCTGTGTACCAGTCATTCCCACAGAACCTGTCCCCGCAGGATTTTTCACCCCGTCATTCCCACGCAAGTGGGAATCCAGAACCAGGCCACGGTCTGGATTCCCGCTTACGCAGAAATGACGTTTTCATGAACCCTGGTGAGCCCTGAGCTGTGAGCTTGTCGAACAGTCGAAGGGCTCATGACGGTTCACCTGAAAATGCTCCTATACACCCGTCAGCCCCACGCAACCTGTCCCCGCAGGATTTTTCACCCCGTCATTCCCACGTAAGTGGGAATCCAGAATCAGGCCCCCCGGTCTGGATTCCCGCTTGCGCGGGAATGACGTTTGCATGAATCCTGGTGAGCCCTGAGCTGTGAGCGTGCCGAACAGTCGAAGGGCTCATGACGGCTCGCCAGATATGGCCATTAGAAAGCCTGGCAGCTGCGTCTCCCAGACCAGGTCCTTCCTGGCCTTTTCCAGCGCCGTCTGCCAGACCTGCTTTGGCGTCGCTAATACACTATTTACAACCCGTGCGATCTCCTCTGGTTCCGGGTTATTAAAGACAGCTCCTATTCCGTGCTGACGCACCACAGGGGCTATAGTCGGAAAATCCGGGACGATCAGAGGGACCCCTGCAATCACATAATCGCTCAGCTTTCCTGGCTCGCAATAATAATTATTCCGCACCTTGTCATCGTAGATGATGACGCCCACATCTGCATCAGCTACATAACTCAGGAGTTCGTCCTGAGAGACATAAGGTGCAACCAGTACCTTCTCAACTATTCCAGGCATAGTCAACAGTCTTCCGGCGCTTTCCCGCCACCACGGCGTATCTTTCCCCATAAATACCAGTTTGGCATCAGGATGGAGATACGTAGCTGATTGGATCAGTTTATCCAGCCAGCGGCCCTGGACCAGCATACCTTCGTATAATACGATCCGGTCTGTTTCAGATAACTTTAACGACTTTCGCAATTTGCCGGAACCCGTAACTTCCCTTAAGGGTTTATAATTGTGTACGATGACCGGTCTGACCCGCGCACCCCGTTCATCCTGATAGACCTTTGCCCGCTCCTCATTTTGCGTAATCAGTCCATCAATCCCCCTTTTGAGGATTAGCCTCTCAAGCCTTTTTACTAATATGCGTGCCGGCGCGCACTGTTCCCCATAGAGTTCAAAAGGATAATAAACCAGGCGGGCCCGCAGGATCCGTGAAGCGATCCAGCCAATGACCAGCATCTGAGGCATCGTCACTATAATCAGTGAAGGCGACCTCCGTAGCGTATTGCAGAAAGGACGCCAAAGGGCCATCATTTCATAGGTTACGATCTGAAGGGCCTTTATCAGGAGTGAAATAAGATTCCCTGACTCAGACAGCAGCGGTGGATAGAGCGGGATATGGTCATACTGTTTTGCCTTTTCTGATGCCTTATCAATGACTGTCAGACTATACCCATGATTCATAAGCGACTCTGCTGCAATGCAGATGAATGGATGCCGGAGGTGATCGTCAGAATAGAGCCACACAACTACTTTTTTATTACCCTCTTTCATCTTATTTATTTTGAAGCAGCAGATCCACAATCCGGCCGGCAATATGGTTTCTTCAATCTTAGTGCGGCCTATTTTGCAGCCACTGTCCACAAATTCATAAACAGCTCGAAATACCCGGACCTCATCTTTCCCTGGCTGAATCCGCCTTTGCATAGGAGCGCTGCTATCTTTGAATGGCTGTAGACGTCTTTATGCTCCAGGATCTCTTCAGGGCTGACCAATCCAAGCGCTGCCATCATTCTTAACAACTTGTCAGTCCAGAAGGCAGGGGTCGTAATGATCAACAGCCCGCCATCATTCAATACCCGGCGGCATTCGTTTAAAACACCGGCAACCCGGTCAGGCTCGAGATGCTCTATGACCGCCAGCATGGTAACTACATCGAAGTAGCCTTCACGGAACGGCAGTGTGTCGTCATTTTCAAAGTCAAAGCTGGACAACGATAAAGGGCCGGCCTGAACAACACCTGATCCTATCCCTTTATCTATCCCGAATTTCTCTTTAAAACTGGTGTTATTTAAAAAATACGGAAATGTCCCGCAGCCAACATCCAGCAATCGTCCATTCCTCTTCTCCGGAGGTATCAGAGCATTGGCGATCCTGGCCCTTTTTTTTGCAAGAAGGCCTTCCAATAGCCCGCTGCCCCTTGTTGGTTTCGTATATCCCTCTTTTGTACTCATCATCTTCTAAGCAGGTTGTATTTTACTATACACCAGAATGCCCTGACGCCATCCTTCCACCCTATCTTCTTGCCTTCAGAATAATTCCTGCCGCTGTAAGATATTCCAATCTCGTAGATCCGATACCCCCTTTTGGCAATCTTTGCTGTAATCTCCGGCTCAAAGCCGAAGCGCTCCTCCTCAATAACTATGTCCTTGAGCACATCCGCCTTGAATACCTTATAGCATGTCTCCATATCAGAAAGATTAAGATTCGTGCACATATTTGAGATTAATGTCAGAAATGTGTTTCCCAGAGAATGCCAGAAAAACAATACCCGGCGCTCCTCAGTCGTCAGGAAACGGGAGCCGTAGACTACATCTGCCCTGCCGTCCAGGATAGGTTTTATCAGTCTGGGGTATTCCTGAGGATTATATTCAAGATCAGCATCCTGAATGATCACAACATCACCGCTCGCCTGTTTGAACCCTGTCCTTAGCGCAGCCCCTTTCCCCATATTCTTCTGATGATAGAAGATACGGATATTTGCGTCCCCTTCCATGCTTTTCAGGACGTCTCTTGTACCATCAGAAGAATAATCATCAACTATAACCAGCTCCTTGTCCAAATCAACTTCCCCGACCTTTTTGATGATATCTCTTATAGTATTGACTTCGTTAAAAACAGGGATTACGACTGACAGCTTCATATTTACTCCTTCAATGTTATGAAATCCTTTCGGCTATACAGACTAACGTCTTACCCCAGAACATGGGTATTATTCTTTCAACCAATCGTTGCAGCGGAACACAATAAATATCAAAGAATCTCATGAATGCTGAGACAGATGAATCCTGCACAGCAGGAGTAACACCAATACACCCGGAAATATACCAGGCCACGCCACCCAACGGATCGGTATAATGCAGTGACCTTATGGTCATATTCGTATCCTCAATTATTGCCCGCAGACTGCTTTTTGTGTAGCGACGATAATGTCCAACTGAGCGATCCCACTTACTGAATAACTCCGGTCGTGCGGGAACATATATGCACATCTTTCCGCCGACAGCCAACATGCTACTTAATTGCCGGACAGCAGCGCGATCATCCGCAAAGTGTTCCAATGAATTTATGCAAATTACAACATCGAATGGGCCAACTGCCGGCACGGACATTTCTTCAATTGGAACATCAATTACCGTAACATCAGGATAAGTCCTCCTGATTTCACCGGCAAACAGAGGATCTGGTTCTAATACGTATATAGAAGATGATACGGCCTGGTAATGTGGAATATAAGTACCTATTCCAGCGCCAACTTCAATAATCTTCCCGTGTAAATATGGCAGAAAAAAACTCATAACCCAGCTTGTATAGTGCGGCATGGAAGCCATGTGAGACAATCCTGCAGTCATTTCCTTATCATGTATAGAAATTTGATTAGACATTTACGTATTTTTTTTCAACAAGCCGACCCAGAATAAAGGGACCGGCATCAACGTAATAACAGGGACATAATGATACTCCTGCAAGGTATAACCGTTATTGCAATAATAGTGGATTATATCCTTCGCCGCATGATAATGATCCAACGGTTTACTCTTATTAACAATGATGCGGCCAAGCCGGTACAGAATATTTTCAGTGGGAAGACTCAGGAGCAGGAGGCCACCACGTCTAAGGGCCTTCTTCAGAAACTGATAAGGTTCATTTAAATCAGCAAAGTGTTCAAACACATCTGTAGCTACAACAAGGTCGTATAATATATTTGTATCAAATGAATTCATATCCTGCTCAAAGAATCTGATATTAGTCATTCTGTAGTACGTTGCAATCTCCCGTGCATCCCCGAGATCAAGATCAAGAACAGATACCTCTGTAAATAGATTTCTCAGGGTGGGGAGGAATGCGCCACTCCCTCCACCGCAATCTATCACGTTATAATTCCTGGCAGTGTGTTTGCCCAGAATCTTATGCGCACAACTCAAGCGCTGCCAGAAGATATTACGGGCTAATGGATTTGGGTGTATGTATATATTGCGTACGTTTGCAGTATCCGTAAGTGTACACAGGACATCCATCGGTATCCTGACAAATTCACGCAAACCCCCGTTATCACCTGAATGGGTCTTAATTGCCGGCGTCATCTCGTCTTATCTTCTGATTCAACACCTTTTTAAAGAGCAGGAAATTCTCATGCTGATATTTGCTTATTGTATCAAGTATAAGTCCAATGCTTATCATGATGGCGCTCAAGATTCCACAGCTTGCCGCAAGAATTGACAATGGCACATGGTATACATACCTTGTGGTAATATAATCGCGGATAGGCAGATAACCGGTTATAAGACTTGTCGCGAGGAATATGGCAGCAAGCAAAGAAAAGAATAACAGAGGTTTATAATCTTTTAGTATCATAAATAAGGCCTTCAGTATGAGAATGCCGTCACTGAAGGTATTTATCTTGGAATGGCTCCCCTCCGGTCTCAGACCATAATGAACAGGGATCTCTTTTATGGCAAAATTCTTTGTTATCGCCTGCAATGTTAATTCTGTCTCAATCTCAAATCCTTTTGATTTAAGGGGGACTGATTTTACAAATTCGCGGGAAAAGACCCTGAACCCGGATAATACATCTGTAACCGTTATGGAAAATAGCCTTGAAACAAGCAGCTTGACCATCCAATTTCCAGCCTTATGGAATACTCTGAATGATCCGGGCATATGGTGTTGAAGCCGGGCGCCTACGACCATCCCTGCATCACTCCTTTTCAGCGCTTCAATAAGTTCTTTAACAGCGCCTGACGGATATGTATCATCTCCATCACACATAACATAAATATCTGCATCTATCTCTTCAAACATATGTTTTACAACATTTCCCTTTCCACGATTCGGGGAATGTATGACAATTGCACCTGCATCTTCAGCACATCCGCTGGTCCCGTCAGTTGAATTATTATCAAATACATAGACCTCCGCATCTGGCAGAGCCGCCTTGAAGTCTTTTACAACCTTTGCGATCGTCAATTCTTCATTAAGACATGGAATCATCACTGCTATTTTTTTCATAAGGGTACCAAAGCCACCTGTTAATCGAGACATACAACTGTCTCGGTCCTGACCAGCGGCAGAGTCTTTCTACATGTCACGAGTTCATCCCTTCCAATTTCAGTTGCAGAAATTCCCATATCATTGAACCTGATGCGATTTGCATAAAAATTAGAAAAATAAACTTTGACCGGCTTGTTAAGATCTATTAAATAACTGAGTTGAGTTTTGAACAGTTCATTATCCTTTAAAACCGCAGTGATTCTTACAGTAGAGATTAAGGCTATGTCTAAAATTAAGACAAAGATCACAACCAGTCCTATCCTGGATAAAATCTCCCTCGGCCTGAAGTAAAAACACAGGCCTGCACAAATGACAGGTACCAGCCATAGCTGAGGGGCGTAACGACTATACCATGCAACTGGATTTATAATGATTGATATTATTAATAGGAGAATGACTGATATACTCAAAAAAGCAGCCGATGTCCAATTAAAGATTAATACTATAATTAAAGAGATTACACTTAAGACCATAGCCCCGCCGAACAGGGGGCCAAAACCTGCCACCCTCACATCCACCTCAATGAACCTCATCAGTTCATCCATTTTAAATGTAAAGGGTAATTTCCACGGGCTATCCCATGCAACTGCAGACTCAGAAAAGATGGTCGCAAATATCTTCTCAAGACGATTATAGGATTTCCATGTTTCAGGCATGCCAATCTCGATGAGATCAACAGGTGATGAAGTAGTTCCAGGCCAGTATTGCGCTCCAATAGGATAAAAGGGATTTTGATGCATCAACAGATTATTAATATAAGGATTATACCCTAAGATAGCAATCCCTATAATGAATGCGAAGGCCGCAGTCCCGGAAATTAAAGCGAGCCTTGCCCTGCCAAGTCCTCCAAGGATATAAAAAAGAGGCAATATCCCTGTTATCAGTAAGCCGGCATAAACCATACCGGTAGTCTTCACATTTATCACAAGCGTTAAAGAACATGCCAGTAAAATTAACAATGGAATAATGTCTTTCTTTTCATATATGCAATAGAAGGCCAAACAACATACTATCGTTAGCATAGAAAAGAGATGACCATCCACATAATTAGATGGAACCTGGAGAATATTTACCGGATTCAAAGAAGCCAACAACGAAATGATGAATATCAATCCTGATTTAATGTTTGTAGCTTTAAGCATAATGCCCATTATCAGGCAGAAAGCGGAAAACATAATTGGGAAATTAAACACCTTGGCGTATTCTATGTATTTTGTTACCTTGTAAATTGATGCCTCATAAATCCATGGCGCCTTTGGGTAATACGTTAATCGCGCATCAATATCATTCTTCTCATAACTCCAAATGGGATTCCAGCCATTAGCCAGTCTGTCAATTGCCTCCTGGTGATAGGTTTGACCGTCCGGAGACAGGTCATAGATCTTTCCGGAAAAATAGAGTGATAACAACAGTAGCGCTATAAATGAGGTGATGAGGATTATAAACATGGAAAGATACTTGTCAGGAAAATATTTTTTAGAGGTAAACCATACCCAGTATAACACGCCTATTAGTGATAACAATCCGAAACGTGACAGCGGCATATTCATTAATAAGGTAATGGAACCAATGAAAAACAATCCAAAGATAAATATGATATGTAATGAGCCAGCGATAAACAGAAAGGATGCCGTTCTTTCCCTTAATCTTTTCATAATCCTTTTTAACTTTCTTTGCGGGCTACAGCCCACGCCATATTCTTCTTTTGTCCAACATCCCCTTCGATCCCTATCAGATCACAACCGCCGTCATTCAGGAACCGCTGCAGGTTGCGGCAGGAAAGAGGGACACCTACCCAGCTCGTGTGTTTTGTCAGGGAAGGTATCAATCCACTGAGCACGAAGCTTCTATGTTCAAAATTGTACACCCATGTCCTGTCTCTTGAATTTAATCTGCGAAAGGGAGGATCAAGGGTCCGGAATTGCAGCTTCACTATCCCCCCGGGTTTTAAGATACGGCACATCTCGGCAATTGCTGATCGAACATTGCTCAAAACATGAATATGCTGGATTACTGCATAGGAATAGATGAAATCGGCTGAGGCATCAGGAATATCACAATGTCCATGTTCATCGAGTAAAGAAAGACGTGTAACTTCGGGAACAATCTTGCGACTATAGCCCAGCATAGTTGGTGATATATCAATGCCGGCGCATTCATAACCAGCGGCCTTCACCGCTCTTAGAATCCTTCCCATGCCTGAACCATATTCTACTATAAAAGTATTACCGGGATTCAGTGGGATTCTATCGAGAACAGGGCGCAGGAAGTTGTCAAACATGAATTGTCCCTTTGCAAAGAATACCTCAAGATCTTCCGCTGACCAGTCTTCAGGATTAGAACTCTTGTCCGCAAATTGCTCCGCCGACATTACGGCAAAAAGTGGATTCTGTTTTGCCTTTTCTTCCCATGAAAGCCTGTGCCTGAACGTTTCGTTAGCCATTACTTCAACCTTTCCGCCGGGTAAATGAACGGCCTGTTGTTTAATATTCCGTCACAGATCACATCAAGTCCTGGATCCCGGCCCTGCATTAATTCATCAAGACCGGAAATATTAAGTGAGAATGCATATTTCTCCGGTGAGGTGATAAACGGGAGCGGTATCATCCTCCGGAAAAAGAAGTGGAATGCATATTTCCTTGCCAGAATCAGCTTATCTTCACTCAGGCGCTCTTTCAGCGGCAGCTGTTCCAACAGCTTGAAGTACCCCTCAGGGTCTGTCGCGTCGAGCGAAAACCCCTTGTTCCGTATCCAGGCCTCGCCGGCCACAAGGACGGGGATCCCCATGCCCGATAACTCAATCCCTGTCTTGGTGTTGTAGATGATCACCGAGTCGCAATGCTCCATCACGGCATAGGTGCTCACATGACTCTCCGGGTGGATCACAAAGACATTCGGAGGGAGAGAGGGAAAGACGCTCCGGATCTCCGCCGCTATCGGCTGACGGGACGGGACCATCCCGCGGACTTCCGCGGGGTGGATCCGGATGATCAACTGAAGCTCCGGCCTCCTGGCAAAATAGCGGATCGTCTGCATCACCCATTCGAGCTGATTCGGAAAGGCATTCGAGCGATAGTGCAACTGGGCGTCCCACATCACACTGGTGAGCATGCCGATCCACGGTTTTGTTGTGTCAATCCCGACCTCACGGATGATCTCCGGCAAGTCCTCCCTGGGGGACTCATGAAACCAGATCCAATCCCCGGTCCCCTGCCAGCGGCTCTTCAGATAGTCGAGGGTCATCCTCTCGGTCTCAGGGGTCCAGGAGATGTCTTGCCAAGTGCTGACAGTCTCTGTGATCATCGTGTGGTGATAAGAATCGCCGTGGCTGAAGATAAAGGTCTGCTTCCGGTACGAGGGATTCCAGTTGACAATCCTTAACCCCTTCTTCCTGCAGACCTCTCCGATAATCCCCTGGGGGACATAGATCCCGTGATGAAAACAGGCCACATCGTACGCGTTCTCTTCGATCAACCTCTGCACAGCAAAGACCGTCATCAGCGACGCCTCAAGATAGCGGCGCAGCACCGCCTCCCCGAGAGGCTCGCCGCCAAGATCGCCCCTGCCGTAGTAGCGCAGGGCGCCGGCCATCGCTTGCTCGCCGACCGCCAGGCCTTCAAACTTGTATTCACCGATCTCCTCCAAAGGAACAACGGCCGCCATATCCATAGCACGCTTCACCTGTTCAGGACCGACCAGTTTGCTATAGCGTTGGATTGAAAGACCGAGCGGTTCAAACAGCCTACGACCGGCACTGAAACAGTCCCGGCACAGAGACACCTGACCATGACCCGTCAGATCCTCCGGGGAAATTTTGGCAAACTTCGTCATCTGACAGGACGGCAGAAACTCATCGCACAACAACATATCAACCCGTGCACCGCGGAGGGTCAGTGCCACTGCCAGGGCGCTTTCCAGCACAGCCCCCTGGTCATAGCCCCCAAGACTGGTCGCCATCAGGACGCGTGGACCAGATTGGGCTGATTTTTTTGATTGATCCCACTGTGGATGATTATTTCTGAGCAGGGGAGCCCACGAAAATGTTTTACCTCCACCAAAAATAAATTGGGAGATTGTATTTTTTGCCTGATGAATCATTTTTTTCTATAGCACCCGCTGTTTTGTCCTGGATCCTCCGCTCTTAATAGCCCATTTAAATTCTTTCAGGAGAAAGCCTTTCTTTCTCCTCAGGTGAAGATATGCCATATAAGGGCCCAGATGAGCATTGGCATAATTACCGGCCGGTGGCCGTAAGCTCAGATGGTAGATAATGCCCAGCGCCTGGCTGAGCACCGGAAATCGAGAGTGCCACGGAGCTGCTCCTTCAGGAAAAAGCGAATAACGCTGACGCTCAACTTCCTTTTCGTAGTCCGGCTTAGACTTAGGATAGCGTCTGTACCATAGTTCCCTGTTAATCTGTTTAAACGTCCCGTACACAGACATCTCAAGTAACAGTAGTCTGTCCGGCATAACGCAGTAGGGAAAGACTCCGCATTTCTCAAGAACATTTGTCCTGAAGAGGCCATAGATCATATTTCCAGCCCCCTCCATTTCCGTACATGCTGCACGGACCCGCTTGATCTTGCTCATGCCCACCGTCTCAAACCGTGACGGCCCGATGGGGAGCCGTTCATCTGTCGGCCCGATGGCCGCCGTAAGGGGATAGGCCATAACTATCTCAGGATCTTCATTTAAGACATTTACGTGCGCCTGGAGCCACTCGGGATGCCACAGATCATGGTCAGCAGCCCAGGCGAAATAGTCTGCGCCCATCCTGACGGCCTCAGTAAATGCCTTGCGCTTGTTCATGATCATCCCGAGGCGCTTATCATTCCGGCTATAGGTGATTCGTTGATCAATAGAGGCATAATGCCGCATGATCTTTTCAGTGCCATCCGACGAACAGTCGTCTGAGGCAACTATTTGAAAATCAGCATAGGATTGCTTCCGTAGTGAGTCCAATGCAGCATGGAGGTACTGATCCGCGTTGTATAAAACCATGCCGAAGCAGACTTTTGGTGAAGCTGACGTAGTTGTCTTTGTTTTCATCCCAAGGCGGAATGCTTATTTTGAAAGAGTTCCTATCAAATGTCTATATTCGTAAATTAATCGTTTTCTATTCGTATCACTTTTCCATAGGATTTTTTGAGTAAGAGTTTTGGTCGTCGTCATCGGAACAACCAGGTCCGTATATGGAACATCAAGCACACGTTGTTCTGTCACATTATAATATCCACTTAAAATCGAACTAACTGTCGTAAGTTGGCGATTGTGCTTCGAGCGATCCCTATTGTGGCTGTATATATTTGGACACTTCAGTTCAGCTAAACAGCGAATGTACGAATCAACCTGTTCACCAGTCATCTCCTGAAAAGATGCAATGTTGATCGCAAGGTCAATCTTGGTAGTTTTTATTGCACTGAAAAAGAAATGGGGAAGAAAAATAATATCATAGTTATTATATTCATCAAGCAAACTTTCTACAGGCTTATCACCATAAAAAAGAACTGAAGCGTCAGGAAATAGAGTCTTCAGATATACTCCAGAAAATAGGATCGTTTGAGGCAGATCAACAATAATATAGCATGTATTTGGAAACAGACTCTTGAACTGATAGGCAAATCCCCCCCATCCAGCACCAATCTCAATGATAACCTTTTTATCACCGACATTCTGCCGTAATGGAGCAAGTAATCCAGCCTTATTTAAAGCTAAAAACGATTCGTAAAATTTAAGCGTGTCCAGATTGATCAACATATCATCAATTAGATAACCAAATCCTCCAAGAAGTGGAGACTCCGGAACCAAAAGACCATTTGCGTCTTGCTCTCGCAATGCGTTTAATTTCTTCTTAAAGGACTCTATTTGATGTGCATGATGCTCCCGATAGTCATAAGCCCGCAAACCGGTAAGATGATAACAATGTTCACGCAATTTCTGAATGATCAATGGAGATGCATCAAACATGTAGTCAAATCCGGCCAATTCTTCTTCCCAATAATTGCTTGGCCGATTGCTTTGCTTTTGTTCCTCTTCAAGCAAATAAAAGATATGGTCGCGAACATGAAGATAATTATGCCACCAACTCTCCTGTTTGTACCGCTCAATCTGCTCTTTAAATTGCAATCTATTCATTTTGGAACCTATCGGGTACCCAATGTTTATTAACAAATTTATCAACATCGCTTGTAAGCAACATAGTCTCAAAGCGAATCTTTTCAATAGGCCAATTCCACCATTGGATTTGTAATAGTTTTTTGATCATATCTTCGTCAAAACGGTATCTGATAATCTGTGCTGGATTACCGAGAACTATGGCGTATGGAGGTATATCTCCCCGAACAACAGAAAACGCCCCTATCACAGCACCATCTCCAATTCTTGCTCCCACTATGCTTGCACCGTATGCAATCCATACATCGTTTCCAATTACAATATCGCCCTGTCTTTTTGGAATATCAGCACCAACCTCATTAAGAAGGAAATGTCTCATCGGATATGTTGTACCCGTAAGCTTATGATTTCCATTTACAAGAAATGTAACATTTTGAGCGATCGAGCAAAACTTGCCGATTCTTATCTGATCATCTGTATCATAGCCTCTAAACTCACAGGTCGGCTGGTAATAAGACCATGGACCGACAACAACGTCGCACTTAATTCCCCTAAATTTCCGCTCAAATCCGATCTCGGCAAGTTTATTCTGAAAAATATCTTGCTTATCTGCCTTATGGTGCATAGACTCACCCAGAAGGCGGAGTTTAAGAATGGCGGCAGCACGATCTATCAGCCACATCTCAGATTACCTCATTTACCACAACATGGATATTCTCAATCTCGAAATCAAAATGATTTAAATTAACCATATTATATCTATCCCTCTTTTTCTGTCACCCAGCTCAATAATGGACGAATTACCCCAGGGACGTCTCCCCCCCAATCTCCACGGGCAGAATCACCAGTCATATTATCTACAATCTGGAAGGAAATTACATCTTTCTCATATACCCGCTTTGTCGTGGGACTAATTGTGCTAATACTCGCCAAGACAGAGATATTCCCTTCTGCCAAGAGGTCCCCGGGTATTTGTAACTTAGTTATATATTGTCCGGTAGGGCGTCGTTGTTTCCGCCAATTGGTATCAACGTCTATAGCAGTAAACAAAACAATACCTTCCTGGTTGGTCAGACGAATAATCGGGGTTAGCACGGCACCGGATTTAAGAACATCGTAGCGCATTTCAAGCACAAACGGGTATCGGATGTCAATTGAATCACTGATCTTCCCCTCTTCAGTCTGAACGCTTACAGCCCTCAGCCGCACGACATCATCTCCAGGGGCTTTGTTCAGATCAGGCCATTCCCGCATTGCAGTGGTTCCCAGGTCAGAATGAAAATACGAAGTTACCACCTGGTGTGCAGGTCCATCCTGCAGCACGCGGCCTTCACCGAACATTAATGCACGCTGACACAAGCGCGTGACTGCCGGCATGCTGTGGGAGACAAAGAGCACTGTCCGGCCCTCTTTACTTACATATCCCATCCTGTCCATGCATTTCCGTTGAAAGCGAATATCCCCCACCGCCAGCACTTCATCCACAATCAGGATTTCCGGCTCCAGGTGGGCAGCCACTGCAAAAGCAAGCCGGACGTACATTCCGCTTGAATATCTCTTTACCGGTGTATCCAGGAATTTCTCGATCTCTGAGAAGGCGACAATCTCATCGAATCTCGCCTTGATCTCCTGTCTGCTCATGCCGAGGAGTGCGCCGTTCAGAAATATATTTTCCCTGCCTGTGAGCTCCGGGTGGAATCCTGTGCCGACCTCGAGGAGGCTTGCCACCCGGCCCCTCATGACGATACGCCCCGAGGTCGGTTCTGTGATCCGTGAGAGGATCTTTAACAGGGTGCTCTTGCCTGCCCCATTCCTCCCGATAATGCCTATGACCTCACCCTCCTGAACGTTGAACGAGACGTCCCTGAGCGCCCAGATGGTGTTATCCTCCTCCCCTGTTCCCAGGGCCCGGACACCGCGCCTGAAAGGAGCTGCTATCGCCTGCATGATCTCATCACGCAAGCTCCCGTAGGCCTCCTTCCTGCCGATGGTATATTGTTTGGATATGTTTCGTATCTCGATTATGGGACGGCTCATATCACATCCGCGAAATAGCGCTCAACCCGCCGGAAATAGAAGACGCCACCCAGGAATATCACGATCCCCGTTGCAGCAGATATCCCGAGTGATATCCACGGCACCGGCAGATGGCCGAGTACAGCGGGACGGAATGCCTCGATAACCCCGCTCATCGGATTTAGTGCAAGGATCCAGGCGTAACGTTCATCAAAGAGGCTCGTCGGGTAGATGACGGGGGTCACGAACATCCATATCTGTATCCCAAATGGTATGACATACTGAATATCCCTGTACCTCACATTGAGCGCCGAGAACCACATCCCGAATCCAACGGCGTTCATCATAGTGAGCACAACGAGTAAAGGCACGAGGAGTATAGTGACGCTCACCGCTATGCCGTAGTATATCATCATCAATCCCAGGACAACGGCGGCAATGGCTAAATCCAGGATGGCGGCGATTGATGTGCTCGCGGGCATCAGTATCCTGGGAAAATAGATCTTGCTGACCATGTCCGCACCGCTCACCACACTGTTTGTAGATTGAGAAAGCACGGAGGCGAAGTATTGCCAGGGTAGAAGCCCTATGTAAACAAAAATGGGATACGGGACACCATCAGAAGGGATTTTTGCAAGGCGGCCGAAGAGCAATGAGAATACCACCATGGTCATAACAGGCTGCAGGATCGCCCACATCACGCCGAGGGCCGTCTGCTTGTATTTGACCTTGACGTCCCGCCAGGCAAGAAAATAAAGGAGTTCACGGAACTTCCATATCTCCCGGAAGTTGACCGGCACCCAGCCTTTTTGGGGCTCTATGACGATCATCTCTTTCATCTTCGTTTCAGTTCATCCTCCATCATCATCTTCACCACGTCATGCATCCTGTATTTAGCCTGCCAGTGGAGCACCCTTTGGGCCTTTGCGGGATTGCCCCTGCCAGTGGCTATTTCTGTGGGCCTAATGAGTGACGGATCGGTTACCACATGGTCTTTCCAGTTCAGCCGGACACACCCGAAGGCCGTCTCCACAAACTCCTCCAGGCTGTGACTCTCCCCGGTCGCGATCACAAAATCTTCAGGCCGTTCCTGATGCAGCATCAGCCACATGGCCTCCACATACTCCGGAGCCCAGCCCCAGTCTCTGCAAATGGTAATATTGCCCAGACAGAGTTTCTCCCTGCTTCCAGAAGCGATCCGTGCGGCTGCTGAGACGATCTTCCGGGTCACAAAACGCTCAGGCCTCAGGGGGGATTCATGGTTAAACAGGATGCCTGAAGAGGCAAAGAGGCCATAGGCCTCGCGGTAGTTGGCCACCTCCCAGAAGGCAGCGGCCTTTGCCACGGCATAGGGGCTCCTCGGGCGAAATGGGGTCGCTTCATCCGCCGCCTCTTCGCCGATATCGCCGAAGCACTCGCTGGAACAGGCATTGTAGAGCCTGACCGGAAGCCCTATGAACCGGATCGCCTCCAGGAGGTTCAGTGTCCCGATACTGTTGCTCTCCAGCGTTTCCACAGGCTGCTGAAAGGAGAGGCCAACGGAACTCTGTCCCGCCAGGTTGTATATCTCATCAGGCTTTATCCTGGCAATCGTCTGCAGCACGCTTCTAAAATCGGTCAGGACCATAGACTCAAGCATCACCCGGTCCCGGATGCCAAGCCGGGCCAGATTGCTGAAACTTGCCATCTGTGCGTCACGCGACGTCCCGC
Source organism: Nitrospirota bacterium (assembly GCA_020851375.1). Classification (NCBI taxonomy): domain Bacteria; kingdom Pseudomonadati; phylum Nitrospirota; species Nitrospirota bacterium. The sequence continues at coordinate 206,381 of JADZCV010000044.1, forward strand.
ATACCTCGTAACCCTTGTTCAATAAAAGTTGGGCAAGATATGTCCCGTCCTGCCCGGATATACCGCAGATAAGCGCTTTCATGAGTATCCCCCGTTGATAATGACCTCGGCCATCCTGAAATCGAGCGGGGTATTGATGTCAACTGACTCCATCTCGTCCATTATGAAAGGGACGATGAGGTCGCCGGTCGGGGATTTCTTGTTCCGGATCGTAGCCGGTTTGGTAATATAGATGCTCGCGTTCTGGATGTAGACCGTCGGCAATAGTTGATATGAGAAGGTATGGATATTCGGGTCTTTTCCTTTGACGAAAGGCGTCAGATAACCCTCTTCCGTTACCCACATCTTGTACGGGTGTTCCGCGCACAGCCGGACCGAGCGGAGGGAGTCCGCCTCAGGATGCCGCAGCATCTCTTCGATAGCCCTGTCAATTGTCTCTGTTCTTCTGAACGGGGACGTGGGATAGAGGAGGACTATCAGGTCAGGCTCATAATTTTCGTTCTCAAGAAACCAGTCGAGGGCATGTTCGAAAAATTGCATCTCGGTCGAGTCGCTCTGTGAAATCTCAACCGGCCTCAGGAACGGGACATCTGCACCGTATTGCCTTGCAACGGATGCTATCTCTTCCGAGTCTGTAGTCACGACGATGCGGTTAATATGTCCGGACTTGGCAGCAGCCCCGATCGTATGGGCTATCAGAGGCTTGCCCCCGAGGGTACGGAGGTTTTTGTTGGCTACCCTCTTTGAGCCAGCTCGGGCTGGGATGAAGGCTAAGATGTCCACCTGAAAATAACTCCTATCTGTGTGTCATTCCCACGGAATGTGTCCCCGCAGGATTTAAGCGGGGAGTGGGAATCCAGAACCAGACCCAGGTCTGGATTCCCGCTTTCGCGGGAATGACGTTTTCATTAAATCCTGCAGGGACAGGTTCCGCGGAAATAACGTTTTTCATTACACCTTGTGAGCCCTGAGCTGTGGGCCTGCCGAACAGCCGAAGGGCTCATCGCGCTTCACTTATAAATCCTCTCAGCCAGAGACGCCCCGTCCACCCGGTGATATTTCAGAACCTCCTGTGGCGTCCCCCAGACAGGGTAGTCGTCTATGGCGATTTTATCGTATCGCCTGCCTCTCAGTTTTTCTGATTCGTTCAATTTATTAAGCAGGGAATCGCCCAATCCGCCGCGGGAGAAGTGATTGTCCAGAACATAAATAACGCGGCATCCGCCGACAACCCATGCAAACCATTCTTTGTCCACACGGTTCAGCCAGGGCATATTGACAACCTTCAGCGAAAAACCCTTCTCACTCAATAACTCTGATGCAAGGAGCGCTTCATTTAACATCACCGGGCCGTAAGCAAAGAGCACGGCATCCCCTCCATCCATCAGGACAGTTCCCTTCCCCATCTCAAACCTGTAATCTTCGGGAAGGTCTATCTTTCGCGGAGAGGGCGAGATGGCAAGTCTCATCATGCAGTTCTCCTTTGTCCTGTTGACGCTCCACTCAAGGACTGCCTTGGTCTCCTGACTATTGCCTGGTTCCATTATGACAAAGTTCGGCAGGGCAGCAAAAAGGGATATGTCCCTCAGGCTCTGGTGCGACTTGCCGGGGCCTGCAGGGATCAGGCCCGCGTAATGGCATACATAGATTATCTTTGTCCCCTCTGTAGCATTATTGTATATCTGCTCATTGGCCCGTGAGGATAGAAAGACGCCGAATGAATTGACGACCGGTAGAAGGCCCTGCAACGCAAGCCCTCCGGCCATGGAGACCATGTCCTGCTCTGCTATCCCGTTCTCGATGAAGCGGTCCGGAAAGGCCGTCTCAAAGGGGCGCAGTCCGCAGTCAGCAGACAGGTCGGCATCAAGTACAACAATATCCTCTCTCCCCTTCCCTGCCTCTACCAGCGCCTCACCGAAGGCAGTAACTACCTTCTCTGCAGTATCCTTTAGCCTGGTCCTGTTCTTCTCCCTTGTCTCAACCACTTCAAGGGACAGAGGTTCCATGCTGCATTTTTTGAGATCCGTGTTGATCCTGTCGAGTACCTCCTGCAAGCCCCTTTCATAGGCATCATCATCCGGGGCGCCTGAATGCCAACGATAGAGTCCATTCCCCTCTTTCAATGAGGCCGGCCCCTCCATAAAGGAAATCCCCTTACCCTTGACAGTGTCTGCAATCAGGAGTTTTGGCTTATCTGAAATACTGCTCAACTTGCCAAACACCTTGTCCATGGCAGCAAAATCGTGCCCATCGCACCGCTCCACATGCCATCCAAAGATCTGAAACTTCTTCCCGATGTCGCCGAGGTTTATGATCTCTCCCACAGGCTTGTCTGTCTGAATCTTATTATGGTCAACGATCACCGTGATATTGCATATCTTCTGATGGGCTGTCGTCTGCAGGGACTCCCAGATCTGCCCCTCCTGGAGTTCTCCGTCTCCGGTCATCACAAAGACTCTTCCCCCGGACCCCTGCATCTTCCTGGCCCAGGCCATCCCCTTCCCCTTCGATATCCCCATCCCGAGGGAGCCGGTGTTAGCCTCCATCCCAGGAATGCTCACATCAGGGTGGCCGTCTAATCCGCCAAGGCGCCTTAATTTTAGAAGGTGATCCCATGAGAGGATGCCGGCGGCAAAGAGTGCTGCATACTGACCTGGACAGTCGTGCCCCTTCGATGAATAATAGATGTCCCTGTCAGGGCTGCTGAGGCCTGCCTTCACTGTGTTCAGCTCGTCGAAGTAGAGCATCACGTTGATGTCCAGGGCGCTCAGGCTGGAGCCCAAGTGGCCCGAGCCTGCCTTTTTCACGGCTGACAGCGCATTGATACGGCACATGTCGCTGACAATCCGCAGTTTCCAAAACTTATCTGACCTTGAGTTCCATACCCGCTGAAATTCACTGTATGGAATAAATGAAATGTTCAGCATTACACCTCCTCCTCAATCCTTCTTTTCAAATTGGACATTCTGGATCTTTGCACTGTAGTCCACATACAATGTCTTTACCTCAGAGAAGGCCTCGATGGCCGCCCATCCGGACTCACGGTAACCCAATCCGGAATCCTTGAGCCCTCCGAAGGGCATGTGCGGCTCCCCGCCGAAGGTAGGGGCATTGATATAGCAGACCCCTGTGTCTGCGTCGTCAAAGAAAGAAAACGCGCGGTTTACATCTCTCGTAAAGAGTGAGGCCGAGAGTCCATAGGGGGACGCATTGTGGATCCTTATGGCATCCTCATAGGAGCCGGACTTAAAGAGAGTCAGCACAGGGCCGAAGACCTCTTCGCGAGCGATCTCCATCTCAGGGGTGACATTGTTTAAGACAGTCGGTGCGATGTAATACCCCTTGTCATACACTCCCCCTTTTAGCTGTTCTCCCCCGGTCATGACCTTTGCCCCCTCTTTTTTGGCACGCCCGAGATAACCCATAACCCGGTCAAACTGTTTCCTGCTGATAAGCGGGGTAACATCAGAGCCCGCATCACTCCCCGGGCCGACCTTTTGTTTTCCGGTCCGTTCAAGGAGCCTCTCAAGAAAGGCGTCATACACGCGTTCGTGGACGATCACCCGGCTGGTGGCTGTGCAGCGCTGACCGGAAATGGAGAATGCCCCGCAAACCACACCATCCACTGCGAGGTCTATATCTGCATCCTCCATGACAATCACTGCGTTTTTTCCGCCAAGCTCAAGCGATATCTTCGCCAGCCTTGCAGAGCAGTTTTTCCCTATGATCTTTCCGGTCGAACTTGAACCAGTAAAAGATATCATGGAGACATCAGGGTGGAGAGTCATGGCCTCTCCTGCTTCCTGACCAAATCCATGGATAAGGTTCAGGACGCCCCTCGGCAATCCGGCCTCTTCCAGGATCTTTACAAAATGCACAGCCGTTTCCGGTGTATTCTCCTCAGATTTTAAAACAACGGTATTACCGCAGAGGAGTGCAGGAAATGTCTTCCAGGCGGTGATTGCCATCGGAAAGTTCCATGAGGTGATGATCCCAACCACGCCAACAGGATATCTCTTTGTCATTGCAAAGCGCTTCCTTAGACCTGAATGGGACGTCCTTCCGAAGAGCCTGCGCCCCTCGCCAGCAGCGTAAAAGGCCATGTCAATCCCGGACTGCACATCACCCATTGCGCCATTCACGGTCTTTCCATTCTCCCCTGAGATTACCTCCGCAAGCTCCCTCTTCCTGGAGGTCATGATCCGGCCCGCCTCATAGAGGATCTTCCCCCTCTCAGGTGGCGACACACCCTTCCACGCTTCAAAGGCAGACCGGGCGGCAGAGACCGCCCTGCCGACATCCTCCGCAGTTGAGCGCGGGAAGAGGCCGAGAACCTCATCAATATTGGATGGATTCCGGTTCTCGAAGGTCTGTCCTGAGACCGAGTCTACCCACTCTCCGTTGATATAATTCTTAAAGGTAACTGTCATGTCCTGACCTCCACTATGATGTTCACAGAAATTCCTTTCGCATCGTCATTCCCACGGAAGTGGGAATCCAGAACTATGCCCGCATTCTGGATTCCCGCTTGCGCGGGAATGACGGGTCCGCTCACCAGCAACTGAATCCACCGTCAATGATCAGGTTGCTACCTGTCATATAGGACGAGGCGTCTGATGCAAGAAACAATATTGCACCGTTGTATTCATCCTGCCCCGCCATGCGGCCGAGGGGAACCTTGTTGCTGTAATTACTGAGAAAGGTCTCATCCTGATTGTTAAAGACACCACCGAGTGTCAGCGTATTCACCCGGACGCCGCTCTTCGACCAGTAGGTCGCAAGATACTTCGTAAGGTTGATGACTCCACCCTTGCTGACCGCATAGGTGACTGGTTTAAAAAACGGTTTTTCCCTGTACTCATATATCCTCTGGTCCGGCGACAGTATCCCGTAGATTGACGAGATGTTGATAATTGACCCGCCGCCCGATTTTGCCATATGGCCTCCGATCACCTGACAGCACAGGAAGGTCCCTTTCAGGTTTACATCCATCATTATACTCCACGATGCCTCGGGATAGTCCTCGAATGGGCCGGTCTCCTGCTCATCCGCGTTCGGCGGTGCGTCTATGGCGGCATTGTTGATCAGAATCCCGGGGTCCCCGAACGTGGATATGACCTTCTCCAATCCCTGTTCAATTGATTTCCTGTCAATGATGTTGACTTGTACCAGGAGCAGTTTGTCTGAAACAATCTCACTGAGCCTCCCCTTTGGATTGCCGGGATTGAGATCAAAAGCGGCCACAGAGGCGCCTGCGCCAAGAAGGGCGCGCACATATTCCCCACCGAGCTGCCCGGCCGCGCCGGTAACGATGGCTACTTTGCCGGAGAGGTTAAATAGCTTGTCAATTATTTGTTTCACCTGAAAATGCTCCTATTCACCCTTCATTCCTACCGAACCAGTCCCCGCATGATTTAAGCACCCGTCATTCCCACGGAAGTGGGAATCCAGAACCAGGCCCACGGTCTGGATTCCCGCTTACGCGGGAATGACGTTTTCATTAACCCTGGTGAGCCCTGAGCTGTGAGCTTGTCGAACAGTCGAAGGGCTCATGACGGTTCACCTTAAAATCCCCGTTATTTACCGCAAAGGCACAAAGGACACAAAGAATTATATTTCAGATACATCATCCAAAAATGCTCCTATATACCCGTCATTCCTGCCTTCGCGGGGATGACGTTTTCATGATACCTATTTTCCACCAGTTTTTACGTCAATAATAAAATCACAGAACTCTCTGATTGCACCGTGCCCCCCCATGGCGCTGGTGATATAGAGTGAGACGGCCTTGACAGAGGGATAGGCATCGGCAACACAGACCGGGAGGCCGACGATATTCAGACATTCTATGTCGTTGATGTCATTTCCCATGTAGGCGATGTTTTCGAGTGGGACTACCAGTCTTCGAGCCTCCTCTTTAAGCCTTTCCCCTTTATGGTCGCACCCCTGTATGCAGGGGATATCCAGCTTCCTGCACCTGGCGCTGACAACAGGATTCTTTTCCTTTGAGAGGACCAGGAGTTTTATTCCCGCGCGTCTGGCTGCTTCAAGGCCAAAACCGTCCGACCTGTTGCAAAAGACCCCCTCTGTCCCATCCTGCATCACCAGGACGCGGTTATCAGTAAAAACACCGTCGAAATCAAAGACGATCATCTCCACCCTGCGGGCCAGATTGTACAGTCGCTCTCTGTCTTGCATATCGCTTGTCATTTTACTCAAGGCACTCAAACGAAAGTGGCGCCTCCTCATCCAGGTCTACCTTCAGTTTCCTCCCTACCATATCTTTCGCAGCAAACGGGGGGATGCCATTCGCCGGGGTCTTGAGGCATATGTCATCCCATGAGAGTATTGTTCCTGAGCGTAATGGCCTTGAGGCATAGACCCCCTTCCCCATCTTTTTCCGAGCCTCCATCTCAAAATCATAAATTATGCGGTTGCCGGTTCCAAGGGAAATATCCACACGCCTTAAGTCGCGGATCATCTTGCGCATACCCTCAGGTTCCAGTGAAAACTTGTGATCCGTTCCCTTCCATGCATGATTTAGTGTAAAGTGTTTCTCAACCACTGCAGCGCCGAGCATATATGCAATCACCGGCGCCACTATCCCGTTATCATGCCCCGAGTATCCGATAATCGCCTCCGGAAATTCCCTCTTTAATGTCTCTATCACCCTTAAATTCAGGTCATGATATTCTGCCGGATAACCTGCAATACAATGAAGGAGACAAAGTTTGTTATTATACTTGAGAATCGTCTCATAGGCTATTCTAATTTCTTCAAGATTTGCAGCGCCGGTAGAGACTATCATCGGTTTGCCCAATCTGGCTATGTATTCTATCAGGGGGGTATTCGTTACATCTCCGGATGCAATCTTATAACTTGTAATCCCTATATCTTCAAGAAAATCCACGCTCTTAAAATCAAATGCCGTAGACATGAATTCAACACTGTTTTCTTCTGCACATTTCTTTAGTGCTGCATACTCATCTCTTCCAAATTCAAGAAATTCCCTGTGCTCGCCATAAGTAGCCCCGTAACTGTTCTCATTATCATATGGCTTATTATAAAAGGCCTTCGTATATAAGGCCTTATTATCCCTTTTTTGAAATTTCACCGCCTGAACCCCGCATGATGCTGCAACTTTGACCATTTTCAATGCTGTTTCAAGATTTCCCTGATGGTTATGACCGATCTCAGCGATTACATAACAGGGACCATTGCCTGAAAGAACACTCTTCCCGAAATTAATTGTCTTCATAAAATTCTCCATTAGATGTGTTGACCCTGCCAGGTCGTTTACATAACCATCTTGACGCCACATAATATGCCATATAGTCACCTATCGTTGCCTCGCCTCCGAATTCCTCTCTGCGGGACAGCGGATGCGTCATCAGGTAAAACATACGACGCGCCTCTTTTCTGTTTAGAGGATGGCGGTTGCGCACCGTCTGGGGAATTGCCCGCACGAAATCCATCAGCGACCGCAGAGGAAAGAGAAAACTCAGGCTTCGGACAGCAATTCCGGTGTACAGGATGACATTCATCATGCTCATCGCCATAGCTTCGAAAAAAGGCAAACTCTTCCAGATCCCTGTCAGGGTATTCCTAAATGAGAAGTAGTTAATGGTGCTACTGGTCTGCCTGTGCGGGTTCGCCTTGTGACATACGACAACATCAGCATAGTAGTATGTAAGGAGACCTGCCTTAGACATCCTGTAGGAGAAATCAAGCTCTTCACCCTGGCGGAAAAATGTTTCATCAAAATAACCGATCTTATCGAAAACATATTTTCTGAAGAATGTCGAGCTGCCATTGAAACCAAAGGCAAAAAAGGATTTGTCGTGATAAAGGTCCCTGTTATGTGCGAACATAAAACCCTCGTCCTCCCTGGTATGGAAATTGATTATCTTTGCAGTAATAACATCCGCTCCTGTTTCCTCAAACTTTGAAGCCACCTTCAGAAATGCCTCTTCATCTGCAAGTTCAGCATCATCATCCAGTATAAATATGATCCCGCCTTTTGCCTCAGCAACCCCCTTATTCCTCGGGGCAATAACACCTGTATTTTTATCCATCCGGATATATCTGATATAAGGGTATTGCCCCTGATATTTCGAAATCAGATGCTCCGTACCATCCGAAGAATCATTGTCAATAACAATGACCTCCTTTTCAACACCTTTCTGACTTGCAACGGAATCTATCGCACCGGCCAAATCATCCTTTCTGTTCCAGGTCCCTATAATGACACTAAACAATATTGAGTTTGATGGCATTAGGATCTTCGCCCCGGATAAATATCCTGCACCACATTTCCATTAAGATAATTTTATAGGAAAAGAATAAATCTTCCCCCCTGGAAATACTCCTGTCTATAAATGCCATTACCGCATCCCTTTTCACCACGCCGCCTGAGACCAGGCAGCCGTCATGGCATAAACTGCCATACCTGCTGATCACGGCATTATACCAATCCTTTACAGGCGGCGTAAATCCCCTCTTCCGCCTGTTCAGTATTTCATCAGGCACAATACCCTTCATTGCATCAATAAACCATTTCTTATACCCCAGCTTATAGTCATCTTTATATGTCTTTCTCAATCCCATTATCAGTTCTACAAACCTGTAATCAAGAAAGGGGAGACGGAGTTCAACAGAAGAGGCCATACTCATTCTGTCCCCCAGGGCAACACAATTGGAATAGAGCCATGTCTGATACAGGATTTTGCAGATTTCAATCGGGACCTCATCCCAATCTTTGCCGGTAAAAAAGGAAAATAATTCTTCCTCCTGGATCTTCTGTTTGAACTCCTCCCTGTAAAGGGTTTCCAGATAACCAAAGGCTGATAAAAAATCATCATCATCATAAAGAATAAATGTGTCTGGTTTGGATAATACCTTGTCGTACCGAACCCTTATATTTTTAAAATTGTTAATCACAGAGATTACAGCCGGTATCATCTGCTGTCTTTTTCCGATATTTCTGATATCTGTATAAATATTTTTTATGAGTAACTGCAGGGATTGTACTTCATTATTGGAAATGGACTTTTGTTTCTGCAGGTTTTTTTCAACCGCTGTTGTAACCCCCAGATATCCCCAGAAAAGCTCATCCCCTCCTATGCCGCTCAATATAACCGGGACATTGTGCCTCCTGGCGAGTTTGTTGACAGAGTAATAACCAAAGGCTGCAATATCTGCAATAGGATCATCCATGGCATAGACCATTTCAGGAAATGAGTTGACAAGGTCTTCTGTGTTTAATTCTATTTCATGATATGAAAAGCCAAGCTGATTTGATAACCCCATGGCCATCTCTCTCTCATCGTTCTGCGGATGTCCCGGATATCCGACACTGAAGGCATGCATCTTTTCCTTGTAATATCTGGCGCCCAATACAGCAATCGCGCTTGAATCTATACCACCTGATAAAGAAATGCCCACAGGCACATCGGACCTGATGATAATCCCCGACAGGTCTTCAAATGCCTCTCTGATGAGCTGGGATGGGTTTCCGGACACGGGTTTCACGTCTTCAAAATCCCAGTACTTTCTCAGTTCATATTCAAAGGGATTTAAAGAGACCATCATGTAATGGGCGGCAGGGAGTTTCAACACCCCCTCAATGCATGTATAGGGTTCCGGCACGTACTGATAGTGAAAGTACATATTTACTGCATCCGGATTTAACCTGACATCCTTTTCGCGCAGGCAGACCAGTAAAGATTTCATCTCTGATGAAAAAACGACCCCATCCTCTGTCTTATAGTAGTAGAGTGGTTTTTCGCTTAAACGATCCCTTGCAATAAAAAGCGTCTGTCTCTTTTTATCAAAGAGCGCAAAGGCGAACATACCCCTGAGGTTTTGAAGGCATGCCTCTCCTGATTCCTCGTAGAGATGCAGGATCGGCTCACAATCACTTTGAGTTTTAAATTTGTGACCCCTGTTTTCCATCTCTTTGCGAAGTTCGATATAATTATAAATCTCGCCGTTAGCCACCAGCACAAGGGATCCATCCTCATTGTACAGCGGCTGATTCCCGCCTGCGAGGTCTATTATCTTCAAACGCCGCATGGCAAGGGCAATATTCGTATCCTGATAAAAACCCATGCTGTCCGGGCCGCGGTGAACCAGCGCATCATTCATCCTGTTCAGGATTGCGATATCCGCTGGCTTCAATGGATTGCTGCTTATCAGGCCTGTGATGCCGCACATAATATAGCCTCTTTGACCCCTTCGGCGGTATGTTCGGCGCCGTAGTTTCTTATCATTTGCCTGGATGCGTCAGCCATTTTCTGCCTCAGGCCGTTGTCTGCAGTCATCTTCTTCATGGCATTATATAATTCATGGGGATCACTGTCCCGTACAACAAAACCATTTACACCGTCTCTTACCAGATCAGCCGATGCCCCCACTTTATCCGTTGTGATTACAGGCAGGCCGGATGCCATCGCCTCGTTGATTACCAGTCCCCAGACCTCTTCATGAGAGGGTAGCAGGAACAGATCAGCGAGGCCGAAATACCGCGGCAACTGTTCATATTCAACAAAACCTGCGAATACCACATCGTCTATATTTTCCTGAAGGCATCTCTTTTTCATGGCATCTTCTTCCATACCAGCGCCGGCAATCAATAATGTCACATCTTTAATATCTTTCTTTAACCAGGAAAATGCAGATAACAGATCATATACCCCTTTTCTTTCTATCAACTGACCTGCATACAACAAGGCTAATCCTGTCTTTATCCCCAGCTTGAATCTTAATGCCTCCCGCTCCTCAGTTGTCATTCTGGAATTAATTTCAAAGAAAGAGTTGTCCACTGTATTCCATCCCATGAATATCCTGTCTTTCTCTGCGCCCAGATCCATAAGATATTCCTTTGCCCTCGTCCCATAGGCAATATACGAATCCGAATTCCTTACAAGGTATTTTACAAGAGGCTTGCTAACCGTCCTGCGCCACGAGGGCTCATTGATCGTACTCCCTGACCAGAGGATGAATTTCTTATTGTAAATCCTGCAATAGATGTACGCCATGTATGATGCGAGAGAATCCCAGCCGCAGGATACAACGACATCGGGACAGGCATTCTTAAGCTCTGAAAAGGCCGTGTAATTGATGTGCATGGTGAAGATGTCTTTTCCCTTCATCCTAAACGGTGTGTCTGGAAGGATTTTGTATTTAAATCTCAGGCGGGAGAGGTCAAATCTCCAGTTCCTGTTCATATCCGTTTCATTCTGAAAGAAGACTGTCAGATTATTATCCAGGACTTCGTTAAGGACATTGAAGCGTTTAATCTCATAAGGCGTTATGACATTTTCTATGATTACAATCCTCACCTGAAAATGCTCCTATATACCCGTCATTCCTGCGTAAGCGGGAATCCAGACCGATGGCCTGGTTCTGGATTCCCACTTCCGTGGGAATGACGTTTTCTCTGTCCCTTTTTCTTATCCATCTAATTTTTTTCTGCCTTGACAATGATGTCGCCTGAAAGAAGAGAGACCCACCAATTTCTAAGGCTGCTGAAGATACCGGCGCCGGAGACCCCTGTGACCTTAAATCCCTGTTCCTCCAGAAAGACCTTCATCGAACCCACGGTAAAGTAGTGCAATGTGCCTCCATCCCAGCCTCCGGCGCCGGATGTCCTCGATAAATTGCCGAAAAGAAGGCTTATTCTCCTCGGAAGCCAGGCCATGTTCGGGACTTCGAGCATCAATACGCCCCTTTTTTTTAAGACACGCCGGAGCTCATCTATAACAAAATACGGGTCATAAATAAGTTGAAACGTCGCAATACATGTCACGGTATCAAAGTATCCGTCTGCATACGGCAGTCCCGTATCAATATCCACTACCCGGAAACTGATGTTGGCTTTTGGATGCCTTTCCTCCTTTAACCTGTTGGCATCATGGACCCTGTTGGAAGCGATATCTATCCCATGCAGTTCTTTAAATTTATCCTTTACCTTAAATATGAATGATCCACCACCGCAGCCCATGTCCAGTAATTTCTCTCCCCGCGGAATAAGCCGGGCCACGGCATCTTCCCGATGGAGTTCAAATCGTCTGAATTTATCATAAAGGGCATTTAAAAAAGCATCTATGAGATTATACCTCCCCTGATGCAACTGCCCCGTATCCGTCTGATAAATCTTTTCATGAAATCCCTTTTTGCGTTCGGCCTTACCCATAATGGTTAACCTCTTCCGTAATTGTTGATACCTCCGCATCTGTTAACTGGGGAAACATGGGGATGGAGACAATCTCCCTGGCAAGTCTCTCTGCAACAGGAAAACTTCCTGCCGGACATCCGAGGTCTTTATATGCCTCCTGCAGATGGACCGGCACAGGATAATGTATCGTTGTCTTAATCCCCTTTTCTTCTAAATAACCCTGAAGCCTATCCCTTTCAGGGTGTCTTATCACGTAGAGGTGAAACACATGCCTGCCATAGCTCATTACAGGAGGTTTTTCAACACGTGGGTTTGTGATCCCGTTACTATAGTAGTCCGCAATCTTTCTGCGGCGACTGTTCCAGTCATTCAAATAGTTTAACTTGACCCTCAGGATTGCGGCCTGCAGCTCGTCCAGTCTGCTGTTGAACCCTTTGATCTTGTGATAGTAGCGTCTATCCTGACCATAGTTCCTAAGCATCTTCAGCCGTTGTCCCTCTCCGGCATCACGCGTCACGATAAGCCCTCCATCTCCATAGGCGCCAAGATTCTTGCTCGGATAAAAACTAAACGCGGCATAATCCCCCATAGTACCCGCCTTCCGGCCCTTGTACTCAGCCCCGTGGGCCTGACAGGCATCTTCTATCACCTTCAGACCAAACTCTGTCGCGATCTCAAGGATCGGATCCATATCCGCACACTGGCCATAGAGGTGTACCGGGACGATGGCCTTAAGCCTGTTCCCCCAACGCCTCTTCTCCCTCGTAACAACCTCTCTGAGCTGGGCAGGGTCCATGTTGTAACTGCGCGGGTCCACGTCAACAAACAGCGGAATCGCCCCTGCAAGACTAATAGCCGAAACAGTGGGCACTGCGGTATTGGGGACAGTAATGACGAGATCGCCATATTCTATACCCGCTGCCACCAGAGCAAGATGTATGGCCTCGGTACCGGACCCCACCCCCACGGCATGGACATCGCTCCCAAGGTATTTAGCGAATGCTGACTCAAAGCGCTCCCCTTCCTCACCGAGAACAAACCAACCCTTTTCACACACCCCCCTGATAGCCTGCCCCAGTTCGCCCGTAAGCTCCCGGTATTCCCTGCTCAAATCACCAAACGGTATCATCAATGATGGCCACCCATTCCCGTCATTCCTGACATCCCCGTCATTCCCGACATTCCCGACATCCCCGTCATTCCCGACATCCCCGTCATTCCTGACATCCCCGTCATTCCTGACATCCCCGTCATTCCCGCGGAAGCGGGAATCCAGATCCCTGCATAAACCCTTCGGCAGTTTCCCGCCTTAAAGAATCTCTTCACACAAATCTCGCCAATCAGGATTCTGCTTCTCTATCAATTCCAGCTTCCAGCTTCTATTCCATTTCTTTATCTGTTTTTCTCTGCTAATAGCCGATTCCATATCTTCATGTAATTCGTAATAGACAAGACGATGAATACCGTATCTTTTCGTGAAACCCTCGACCAAATCATTTTTGTGTTCCCACGTTCGCTTGATAAGGTCGCTAGTCACTCCAATATAAAGAGTACCGTTTCTCTTGCTGGCAAGGATATAAACCGCTGGTTGCTTCACCTGAAAATGCTCCCATTTACCCGTCATTCCCACGGAACCTGTCCCCGCATGATTTAAGCGGGAAGTGGGAATCCAGATCCAGGCCTCGGTCTGGATTCCCGCTTTCGCGGGAATGACGTTTTTCTTGATCATTTCTGGATTCCAGCTTCCGCGGGAATGATGTTTTTCTTGACCATTTCTGGATTTCCGCTTTCGCTGGAACGACGTTTTCGTGACACCTTGCGAGCTCGAGGCTCATGACGGTTCACCAGTACATCGCCCTGTGCTGTCTGTAATATTCAATGGTCTTTAGAAGGCCGTCTCTCAATGTTGTTCCGGGATGCCAGCCTGTTGTCTCCCTGATCCTGCTTATATCAGGATAGAAATCTCCGGGCTCCTGCGCAGCCCGCTCCCTCGTGAAAGGTGCATATTCCCACCTGCCGCTGCCTGCAACATCAATGATTGTATTCACAAGCTCCATAAAACTGCAGTTCTCTTCATTACCCACATTAAATGTGCCCCCGAAGGCCTGTTCCGAGGCCCCTGTCTGCAGGATTGCATCCACACAATCAGCTACATACAGAAAATCCCTGCGTATCTTTCCATCGCCGAATACCTTAATGGTCTCGTCTTCCAATGCCTTTCTCACAAACCAGTTCACGACCCCGAATTTACTGTGCCTCATCTGGGCCCGCTCGCCATAGATATTAGAGAGCCTCAGGTTGATCACCTTCAACCTGTGAATCTCCCCGTAGAAATTTATGATCTTCTCTGCCGTCAGGTTGGATATCTCATAAAGCCCCTTTGGGTTAGTCGGCGAACCTTCGCCTGCAGGCAGTTGCTCTGCATGCCCGTAAACACCACGGGTGCTCGTGTAGACGGTGACCGCCTCAGGGGCCCTTTCACGGATCGCCTCCATCAGTATCGCGGTCCCCCTTATATTGATGTCTATATCCGGATACGGATCCACCTGACCAAGGACATGGCTGCACTGGCCTGCCAGATGAAAGATGAAGTCATGGTTCCTCACGAGGGTCTCGACCGCGTACTTGTCACGTATGTCACAGATGTTGACAGTCAGATCCTTTCGGACCGGATCCACATTATACGGGTTCCCGCCGTGGTCAGGCCACAGGATGTCAAGTACCGTCACCCTTGCCCCCAATTGCACCAGACGGATGGCAAGATTACTCCCGATAAACCCCAATCCGCCTGTGATTAGAACCTGCTTTCCGTTATAGGCGCTCAACTCCTTATGCTGCACCATAGAATATATCCTCTATCCGGTTGATGATCTTTTCCCAGTCATAGTTTTGCCTTATTAAATTTTTCGCCTTTTCAGAGACATTTCCACCGAGAGAATGATGATAAAGCACTTTCTCCAGGGCAGACTCTAATTCCCTGACATCATACCTGACCGTTACCCCTGCCCCTGATTCTCCGAGCCCGGGGATCTCACATTGTTCAGTGATCACAACCGGCGTCCCGCATGCAAGGGCTTCAAGGGCTGCAGTGGAGGTCTCCTCGTAATGAGAAGGGGCAAGACAGAAGACATCAGAATCCATATAGGCAGACACCTTGTCCTTATCATATAGCGGACCCGTAAATATGTACCTGTCCTCTCTGTCTTCCAGTTTTCTCTTTGCCGAGTCAAGATAGCCGTCGTCCCGTCCCACAATGACCAGTTTCAGATCAGGATGCCTGTCAGACAGGTTCCTGAAGGCCTGGATAAAGACCGGTGTAAATTTTAGGACATGGATGCGGCCAAGGAAGAGAATAATCTTGTCCTCCGGGGCTATGGCGTATTTTTCCCGGAAGGCCCCTTTGTTAATCTGAACATTTTCAAAATCACTGTATTCTATCCCGAGGGGGACCCATTCAATGTTCTCTTTCTTTACCCCAAGCTTCATATATTCTCTTTTTTCGTTATCCGTCTGAGCGAAGACCTTCACTGCATTTTTGAGGATATCGTAACCCCACAGCCTGTCATATATAAATTTCAAATACTTCTTGATCTTTCCCACGCGGGGAAGACTCCCATAGACAGAAACAAAATAGGGGAGCCTGTATCTCCGGAATACTTTATAGGCAGCTGAAATCTGCATGGTTCTTAAATCAGAGATAAAACCTATATCGAATTGCCTTATCCTCTCCTCCAATGCCTTTTTCTGTCCCCTTGGCCAGAAGATTTTCTGGTTCCATGCCAGATAATTGCTGTAATTCCTTAAATAATGGACACGGATCCCCTCGATAACACTAAAGGGCGTATCAATTCTTTTGTCCTTCTCAAAGGCATCTGTCGTGAAAACAGTTACAGAATGCCCTCTCTGGACCAGTTTCCTCGAAAACTCATACACAATCCTCGGAGGCCCTCCATAAGCCCATGACGGGGCATAATAGGCAATCACAATGGCCACGCTTAACCTTTGTGTCTTCTTTAACCCTGGTTTCCATCCGGCCATTACCCTCAAAAAAGAGACAGTGTCGAGCGCCGTATTTTCCCAACTGAATTCCTTTGCCCTTTTAAAACCCTCTTCAATCAAACCGAGGCGTTGGTTGTGGTTTTCAAGCACGGACAAGACCCCTTCGGCAATATTCTCAGGATCATAGGGGTCCACAAAAAGTGCCCCGTTTCCCGCAATCTCTTTTATAGGCTCAATGCCTGAGCAGATGACCGGCACACCGCAGCCCATAGCCTCCAGAATGGGGATTCCAAACCCCTCATGCAGGGAAGGGAACACAAAGACATCCGAGGCACAATAGAGCAATGGTATGTCTTCAAAAGGAAGCCATCCGAGGAAGACAACGTTATCCTGTAACCCCAGGTTATTGATCTTTTCTGCGATCACATCATATCCCTTGTCCCTTGCCCCGATCAGTACCAGCTTCATATCCTTCCATCTTTCCCTGATTTTTTTATACGCCAGAAGGAGCCTCTCATGATTTTTATGCGGCAGGGAAGAGGCTGGGTACAGCATAAAACGTTCAGGGAGATGATATTTTTCTCTGATCCGCGCTACATCACTTTTATCCCGCGGCCTGAAGGTGTTGTGGTCAATTGCAAGATAGGTGACGGCAATTTTTTCAGGCAGGATCCTGTAATATTTCACAATATCCTGTCTGACCTTTTGGGAAATGGTAATGATCCCATCAGCCGATTTGGCGCTTAGATAGATAATAGCCCTCAGAAACACCAGATAAGGTTTCGAAAAATTATCAGGCTGATTAATGTGCTGAAGATCAAAGATCACAAGTACGGAGGTTACAGGACAGAAAAATGGGGCTGTCATACCTGCGGAGAGAAGGATGTCTATCCCGTAACGTTTTATCTGGAATGGCAATATAAATTGTTCCCACAATATCCTGGCGGGACGGCTTGCCGCACGAACCCGGCATGATACAATATTTATCCCCGTGGCAATCTGTTCAAAAACTCCCTGACTTTCCCGGTTGATAAAGATAAAATATTCATTGTCCCTGTCCTCGCTCACAAGCAGCCTGACAAGATTCCTGATGTAGACTTCACTCCCTCCGACTTTGCCTGGAAGCAGATAGAGTGCGTTTATTCCTATCCGCAAAGTCCACACCCCCGATTGACAACATTAACAGGTTTCAATTCTCGCCCCCTTCTCCCTCCGCACGAAATCAATGAAACCATGCACCATTCCCTGCAGCGGCCGGGCATTCCCTGCGGCCAGACACCTGAATCCGGATAACAGACCATACATGGCCAGGAAAATAATAGAGCGGGGATCGTAGCTGCGGAGAAAAGCAAAACCGTTCCGGGTCCAGTAATAGTACTGGGAAAAGGATCTTTGCCCGGCTGAGGCAGAGACCTTGTGCCATATGTGCGAGTCCGGCACAAAAAGCACTCTGTAATTATGCTCCGCTGCCCTCGCACACCATTCTACATCCTCCCAGTAAAGGAAGTAGCTCTCATCCATTAATCCGATGTCCTGAATGACCGCAGCACGAATCAGCATGCTGCACCCAGAAACTGATCCCATCTCACATATCCTGTCAAACTGGCCTTTGTCCAATTGCTGTGCGCCGCGATGGCGCAGCCGCAGCCGCCCCTTCTCCCATAGCCCTCCGGCAAACCAGATGCGGAGGGGATCGTCATAGTAGTAGATCTTGGAACCGGCAATGCCGGCTGATGCATCTCCCTCCATGGCTTCAACCAGCCTGGTCAAAGCCTCAGAGTCCGTCACAGCGTCATTGTTCAGGAGCCACACCAGATCCGCACCGCTGTTGAGCGCGTAACGGATCCCCACGTTGCATCCCCCGGCAAAACCGAGGTTTGAACCGCTCTGAATGACCTCCACGTCCGGAAGCTGCCTGCGAAGGCGCTCTTCAGAGCCGTTTGTTGAACCGTTATCCACCAGCACAATCCGGAAATTCGGCCAGGTCAGTCCCCGGCATGACTCAACGCATTGAAGTGTATCACGCCATCCGTTCCAGTTAAGGATCACGATGCAGACGAAAGGAAACCGCACGTCTCTATTCATGGTATTCTTCAATGCCACCGGTGAGCCGCATAACGATCTCTCTCAACCTTTCATTAAACTCTTTCTCTCCCCATGAGGCCGCCCGCCTCTTCCCCCTCTCAGCAAGTTCCGTACACAAGCGGTCATCGGTCCATAGCCTCCGGATACAGTCTGCTATCTCCTCCACAGAATCGGGATTGAAGAGCAATGCCGCATCACCGGCCTGCTCCGGCATCCCGTAGATGCCGGATATAGCCACCGGACAGCCGGCAACAAAGGCCTCCATGGGGGGTATGTTCGTAGGTCCATAGTAGGTCGGCATAACCAGCGCCCTGGCACGGCGGTATAATTCATGCATGTATTCATCCGGAACGTATCCTGGGAAAAAGACATCTTTGTCAAGACTAAGGCTGTGGATGAGACTGACAACCTCATCATAGGAATCGTAAGCGCCTGATTTCGTTCCGACCAGAACCAGTTTTATATCTGAAATCTCTTTTTTCAATAGCCCCATGGCCTTAATCAGATTACGGTGATTCTTATGCGCCCAGAATCGCGCCGGATAAAAAATAAATTTACCGGGCAACCTGTAGCGGGAATCGAAATCAGCCGGGGTTTGCCCGCTTCGTATGTATCTGGGTGCCAGAAGTGGAAGAACGTAAACAGGGCCTGCCGGTGCGCCATACGATTCAATCACCTGTTTGCGCCCGAGCTCAGATTCAACAAGGATGCCTTTTGCCCACCGGCAGATGTTTGTGTAAGTCCGTTCCCGGTTCAGGTATTCCCACCACGAGGCAGATTCCGGGAAACGCCTCTCATAACGGTGCATCAGATCCTGGATGCTGATAAGGGCCGGGACAGGGATCTGGAAACCCCGCACATCCTGAGATGGGAATATCCACAGATCGCAATGCTCCCGAATGAGCGCCCTGGCCATGGGATGAAACAGGGGACAGAGCCTGCGCCATAAACCCATCGGCAGGCCGAGGAGAGTCCAGGCCAGGCCAAAGGCCCGGCCCCAGAAGCCGCGCGGTATCAAGACCGTTTTCAGATTGTACCCTGCCAGATAGTCCTGCCACAGATCCGACGTGAACCCGACCACCACAGAAAATCTGTCTGAGGGCAGCGCTGCCACAGCATCTATCATGACCTGATTGTACTGGAATGTGCCGCCTCCCGCCGGTTCGTATTCGAGAAAAAGCCCGATCTTCTTCATCCCTTCACCAATGCTGCCCTGAGATGAGTAACGATATAATCCAGCTCTTCATCAGTCAGATTGGGCGTGCTGGGGAGATAAAAGCCATTCATGGCCACAGCATTTGCCTTCGGACAATCATCAAAATGCGTCCACCCCTTCTGTATAAAAATGTCCTGCATATTATAAGGGATAAAACCTTCCCTGGTTTCAATGCCTTTTTCAAGCAGCCTTTTCATAATCACAGACCGCTGACCTGCAACATCACCCTTTAAGACGACATGATACATCCAGTAAACATTACGGGCATAAGGTTTCTCAACAGGAAGCTGCAGCAGAGAACCCAGGTCCCTGAGCCTGTCCGTATAGAACGAGGCTATTCTCCTCTTGCCGCTGATAAAAGCCTCTATCTTTTCAAGCTGCGCACAACCGATAGCAGCCTGCAGATTGGTCATCCTGTAATTATATCCGATATCCCGGTGCATGAACTTGTTGCTCTCACCGAACGCAAGTCCCCTGATCATACGGGCCCTCTCATAAACAGCACTGTCATTGGTCGTGATCATCCCGCCTTCTCCGGTCGTGATGATCTTGTTCGCATAAAAACTGAAACACCCGGCTGTGCCGAGGCTGCCGACCTTCCTCCCTTTATATGTCGCCCCATGCGCCTCAGCGCAATCCTCGAGGACCGGTAAATTATATTTACCAGCAATCTCTGTCACGGGGTCCATATCTGCCGGATGACCAAAGAGATGGACAACGATAATGGCCCTGGTCCTCGGTGTAATCCTGGATTCCAGCAGGGCTGGGTCAAGGTTCCATGTGTCCTCCTCGATATCAATGGGTATCGGGGTGGCGCCCTCATAAATTACTGCAAAGAAGGTGGCCATGTTGGTTAATGTGGAGACAAGAACCTCATCCCCTTTTTTGAGGGACAGGGCAAGCAATGCCAGATGGAGCGCCGTTGTCCCGCTTGTTGTTGCAACGCCATGCCTGCAGTCCGAATAACCGGCAAAGCCTCTCTCGAATCTTGAAATGTATTCCCCGAAAAAACCTGAAATAGCGCCGTTAGCCAGTGCATCATTGACATAATTCGTCTCCGCTTCTCCCAATAGCGGCTGCGACACCGGGATATGTCTGCCTTTTACAGTCATGCCAGCGGCTCCTCAATCCTGAAAGTATCGCTCTCATATTCCTTCCCCCCTCTGGGTCCTTTCGTAAGGACCAGCAGCTCCGAATATTCCAGCCCCACCAGGGCATGATGTTCTTCAGGAACTGTCAGCGCAAAATCACCCTTACCGAGGACCGTTTCTGTCTTGTCTTCACCTGGCATGCGGGTTACAAGTTTTACCCTGCCGGACATGACATAGTTCCATTGAAATGTATTTTTATGATAATGATTCGCCCGGACAGCGCCTTTTTGAAAGGTAATCACGGTAACGGCATTAATCGCCTCGTTCTCGAGAAGGTCTGTGATTTTTCCCCTTTCATCATCAAATGAAACAGGCAGACTGATTTTTTTCATGGATACCCTCCCTGATTAATTTCTTCAGCCGGCAATCCTCGGCATCGGGATTGGAATGATAAACTTTCCTCCGCCTTCCCTGAACTGTTGAAGATTTTTTATGATTTCATCAGCAAAATTCCAGGCCAGAAGCAATGCGTAATCGGGCTTTTCTTCAAGCAGGTACGAGTCAGGCACGACAGGTATATGCATCCCCGGTGTAAATCTCCCTATTTTCAATTCAGATTTCTCACTGACCACATCCAGCAGCTCAGTGCCGATCTTGCAGTAATTCAACAGTGTCATTCCTTTTGCCGGCGCACTTACCCCCACAATCCTTTTACCTTCATGCTTCAGCGAATGGAGAAGCCAGGTCAGCTCCCTCTTATTCTTTCTTACTGCCTCCGCAAAATGATCCATGGTCTGATGGGAATAGAGGTTCATGGCCTCCTCTTCGCCTGACAACTGCGCTATCACAGGAGAAACATGCTGCCGGGATTTCCTCCCGACATAGACACGGAAGGAACCTCCATGAATATCCACGAGCTCAATATCAAAAACCTCCATGTCGAACAGTTGAAAAAATCTTAACAGGGGCTTGACTGAAAAATAGGATAAATGCTCATGATAGATTGTATCGTATTCAAGCATCCGGATCAGATTCACAAAATAAGGGGCCTCAAAAATAAAGACCCCGTCTTCTTTCAGGAGCATTAAAATATCCTTCATCAGGCGATAAAGGTCATCTATATGAGCGAATACGTTGGTTGCGGTTATGACAGATGCGGGTCCCTTTTCCCTGAGAATTTTCTCCGCTGTCTCATGGTTAAAGAAATCACAAATGGTATCAATACCCCTTTCATGGGCCAGCATAACGATGTTTGCAGCAGGATCCACACCCTGAATGAGCGTCCCCTGCGACTTGAACGCCCCAAGCAATACGCCGACATTACTGCCGATATCCACAACCAGGTCCTCACCTGTGAGATTCAACCGTCTTACGACGGTCCTGGCAAAAACATTCCAGTGTTCCCGTCCTGTTATTGTCGTTGATGATTCATAGGGATAATCCATCCGGTAAAGCACTTCCGGAGAAACCACATGGCCTAACTGTGCCAGCCCGCAATCATCACACATGTAGACTTCGAGCGGATAGTGCGTCTCAGGCTCTTTCAATTGATCCTTTCTCCTGAACTGGTCTGCAGGGGGTGTAAACCCCAAATCAAGAAACCTGTAGAGGTTCTTGCTCTGGCACATCCGGCATGTCAGCATATCGTCTCCTTTTCAGAACGCATCCATGATGATTCTGGTTTTCTTAATCTGAATATAAAACCCTTGTGGACAGCCTCTCTTCCTTCCAGGTTAATTATCCCGTCATTTGAGTCAAAATCTTCTATCATGTCATACCGGTCTTTAAAATGTTTCAGAAACTTCTCCAGATTAAAAAACCAGGCAGGAAAACTTGCCTCATAATGGGCCGGCGGCACATTCTGTATCGTAATCCTGTCACGGGTGTTGTCAGTGAAAAAAAGGGTACGGTCTATAAGAATATATTCGAATGGATATCTGAATATTTCGCCGAGCATCCCGTAAGGATCTTCAAGATACTGCAGAACGCCTGAAAATATGATGACATTGGGTGACTGCGCTTCACAACAGGAGTCAATGTCATCATAAAATTTCAGTTGTTCGTCTTCAAAATATTTTCTCCCGCACTCAACAAAGTTCCTCTGTTCCACAATATTCCAGTGAAGTTCTTTAAGATCCTGCAGAAATTTCCTGTTCTGGAAATAGGTCGTTCCGAGTGACCCGCCAAAATCAATGAGACTGAGCTTATTGCCGCCCTGTGAGGCGCACCACATCAGCGCCGTCAGCAATGGCCACGAATATTTAATCCTGTCAAAAAGCATGGAATCCGTTTCATGAACAGCCAGACCCTTTTTAACCTGCAGGAGCGAATCTCTTACCTTTCTCAGAATGACATCAGAGTCATAACCAGTAGAATGTTTTTTTGCATCCCCCCATGTGGCATAATTTCCCGAAAAAGGGGTACCGCAATACAGTGGGCGCAGGAGGAGCGGGAGCACAGGAGGGGTCAATAATTTTATCATCTTTTTTATTTTATACTGCCTGTCCTGCATGTTCCAGACCCTGATATTTCCTTATGTACACTGTAACGATCGTATACTCCGTTATCAGATAGACCAAATGCGTCAAAAAGGAAGACGCCGCAGCGCCGTAAATACCGTATCCCGGCACCAGCCACAGATTCAGTAAAATACAGATTCCCCCTATAAAAAAGCCGACGGTCGGAATAAGATAAGTCTTTTCAAAGTAAATAAGGTAATTGCTGTAGAGCGGCACAATGGAACTGAGTATCTGAGTCAGTAATACAATGGGAAGCACCCTCATGACGGATCGGTATTCTGAACTAATGATGCCGAAACTCAGCAGAAGTTCTACAGCGAACAAGGTAACCAGGGAAATCCCGATCAGAAAGCAGGCGAGGTAGACGATCAGTTTTCTTGTTTTTATGATATTCATCGAGATGTCATTTTCCTTGAAAAAGAGGGGTTGCCATACATTCTGGACTGTCATGAATATAATAGGTATGACGGCTGAGAGAGAAAATGCCAGATAATAGATGGATAAATCAATAAAGTTCCCGTACCGTTCCAGAAAGAATTTATCTCCGGAGTTGATGATGATACCCACAATAGCAGCAAGCATCATGGGAAATCCCAGTTTTACAGACCTTACAGCCTGGCTCAGGTTGAACCTCAGGAACATGCTTTTCAGATACGGATAGCTGAAAATCAGAATAACAAGCCCTTCGATCAGGAAGGAGTACTTAAGCCTGACCATAACACTGTCAACAGGCATCATATAAAGCAGAATAATAACTACCCCATGGACAAGGATCAGTTTCAGAAAACCGAATTTCCGGACCAGACTGATCTTTTCACTGGTCAGGAAATAATTGATAAGGATTAATGAATAAACAGAAACAATGACCGCGAGTAAGACAGCAGGTCTGTAACTTTCATAATCAATTTCATTCTTGAAAAGCAGGGAGATAAGCCTGTAATCTAATTTCAGAAAATAAAGAATGAATAAGACTCCGGATAAGAAAAGAAGCTGGATCATGTTCAGTGTAAAGAGGAAGGTTCCCCGTTCTTCATCGTCTTTGTAGGCATGATACAGTTTGCTTTGGGCAACTGATAATCCATAGTTGAGAATGAGAGAGACCGTGGTGATAATTGTCAGAAGATAGTTGAATAGTCCGAACTCCGCCTGAGTCATCAGCTTCAGATAAACCGGGAGCAGCAGGACACCGGACGCACTCACCAGGCCGTCAATGCTGAATAACTTAACGAATCTGTCAACAAGGATGTTCTCTTTATATTTTTTTATATGTCTTGCTGCCTGCATCCCATGCCTTATCTTTTTCTCTGCCTTATCCTTTCAACAGAGAAGCCTGTTTCCCTGCTATGACAGCCATATTCCAGTCATGTTCTGTCAGAGGTTTATTCAATTCCGGAAAGGGACACAATTCCAGAACCCTGAATCCGGCTGTTTCCAGATAATATCTGATCTCCTGTGGAAAGAGATAGCGCAGAAGATGGGATTCCTGTGTCTCGCCCACCAGCCTGTCTCCCTCAATTCTCAGGACCCTGAACCGGGTCTCTACAGTATGAGACAGGGGATCAAGCACAGGTTCCGAAAACCGGATAATCCGCTTCTCTCCTCTATTACCGCCCCCCTTGCCCTTATGCATCACTATTTCCTTCATCCTCATCCCAGGCCTCTCTGTCAGAACCGCATTGCCGTGCCAGCAATCAAATATGAACAACCCGCCGGAGACCAGATGGCTTGCTGCCACGCCACATGCGGCAGCTATTGAGGCATTTGTAGTTTGATAACCCATCACGGCAAACATGGAGATTACAGCATCAAATTTCCGGCGCAGACGGATGCCGGTAATATCTCCCTGATAAAATTCAGCGGAAGATTTCTTTTTGTTTCCCTTTGCCTCTTCCTTCGCCTTTCTCCTGGCTATCCGGATCATCTCACGCGACCGGTCAATTCCGACGACCTGATACCCGCGGCGGCTGAGGATAAGGGCGTGCCCTCCTGTGCCGCAGCCCAGATCAAGGATAGTCTTTACCCGGCATCCGTTTTTTTTAAATGCCGCCTCAATAAAATCGCACTCCCTCTCATAATCCTTATCCTGATAGAAGGCATCGTAGAACCGGGCATACCCTTTTTTAAAGACTGTCATCTTGTATCCTTATTCATCTGATAAACACACTCACAGGTTCCATGGACCACGCCAATGTATAAACATTTCCTCCATGAATATGCCTCTCCCCAGGAACGGCATTCACAGAAATAATCGCGCATGGAGTAAAAGATGCACCTGCAGATGATTTGACTGCAGAGATATTTTTTACTCCTATGTGTTCAATCCGGGTCTTCTGTCCATGATCAGCTTGCAGCAGCGCCCAGAATGGGTATTCCCAATCATCCCCTCCCATATATAATCCAATGTCCCGGCATTTCTGAGACCTGACAAAGGCCGCCGCCTCCCTGTACGGGGTTCCGAGATTCCGCCGGATGCTGAAGTATTGATCAGTCCTGTCACTGGTCAGGATGCTCCTGCCTTCTGTAAGTGGGATAGGCCTGCTCCCGTAAATCCATGATGGAAACATTGAGACGATATGCCCGGGTGCAATAACGGGGCGGGATACGTTGAAAAAAATCCAGGGGAGGGCTGATAAAATCAGGATGATCCCTGTCACTTCAGCTAACCTTGCACTTAAGACATCAGACAGCACCACGGCAACAAATGCCGACAGCAGAACAAACAGCGGCAGGTGCAGGCGGCTATGCCAGGGCTGCCACTTAAGACAGAGGCTGAACAAGAGGAAAGCGCTACTGACCGCAGCAAAGTAGTACAGGAGGATCCGTCTGCGGAGTAAATCCCTTTTAATAAAAAGTAGTGCGATGGCAATCCATACTATGAGAAGGTGAACAGGATTTCCCGAAAAGTCTTCAAGCGGCGCCAATGGCGGGATATGGAATTTTGTCCCGGCCAATGTAGTGCGGGCATCGTTTATCTCCATGCCCATAAGGGTATGAAGCCGGGCAATTCCCCCCTCCACTGCAGAGTTAAGCCTTTCAACAGGCGTGCTCATGTGCAGTCCCACGTTTCTGGTTATATTGGAAATCAGGGCCGGCAGTGTATAGGCTTCATTTACAAATTTTAATTCCCCGTATGCTCCTTCAGCGCCAGGACCCAGGGGGGAGCCGTACAGATCAAGATTACGGGAATAATGCCCCAGATTGAGGATGACGGCAATGACTATCATAAAGCTGATGGATTTCCATGCCTTCCAGCGAAACCTTTGGAAACCCGAACAAATAAGCCAGACCAGGAATGGAAATGTATAAAGATAGGCTGTCCCCTTTGTCAGCAGGGCAAGACCCAGGCTGCATGCCGCTCCCGCAGACCAGATACTGCCGGCCTGCCCACCCCTCAATTGCATAGTGCAGCAGACGAAAGAGACCAGCCAGAAAGAGATGACATAATCATTCTGGGTACCTGACGCCTGAAGGATACCCATCGGGATCGTTACAGTGATAACGGCAGCGAGGATCTGGCTGCGCATATCTCCGCCAAGTTGTTGAACAATCAGCGTAACCCCGATTATACTGCCAATCATACTGAACCATTGAACCAGATTGGCAAACCAATCTCCGGAGCTTAAAATCTGCAGGTGTGTTACGGCAAATTCAGCCCAGGGGCTTAAATACAACTGCCTTGGGATCGGTGTGGGATAGAACGAAACACTCTGGTTTTGAATCCAGTGTGCGACCCGGCTCATGTGATAGGTCATGGAATCCCAGTTGTTCGGAGGCGATGCGAGGGCAATCAAACCAGTGACTGAAACAATAAAAATGACACCGAATAACCACACATAGGGAATCCTGGATGACCAGGAACTCTTAAACTGTCTGGCCGGATACCTCCTGTTTGTGATCAGGATAATCAAAGCAGCGATACAGGCCAGTGTCCAGAGTCCGATCACCCATTCATACACAAGGGCATGAAAAAGACTCAGGATTTCAGTAAAAATTACAAGCAGGACTCCACAGACAATGGAGGCAAGTATGAAAGAGCTGCGCCAGTCAAGTCTGTCCGGCATCCTGTAAATTACAAGGAAAATAGCTATGAAACAAAGCAAAGGAATTATTGCCGGTATAACTGACATCAATTAAGCAACCTATAGTTTATCACAGGCAGGTTCAAAGATCCTCTGATTCGCGCTGAATCCCTTTGATCTTCAGGCAGGCTGCCGCCATTACGGGCGCCCCCGTCCATGAGAAATCCGGGTATGAAACCTTTCCTGAAACCCCTGCTCCCTTCCTGCCTTTTACTGCAGAAAACAGATCCGATTCGCTTCTACACCATATTGCCGCAAATGTTCCGCTGCGCTCTCAACCGATTCGTCGGCCGTGATTATCAGCCGGTCAAACGCAATCTGCCGGAGTACATCAACCGGCAGAACCCTGTAGCCAAGGAACTTCCTTCCTGTCCCAACATCATCCACAATAGCCACAAGGTCCAGTGAGCTGTTCTGAAGCGCCATCAACGCAATCTCCGTGACAACCGTTGTCTTATAGAAGACGATGGACTCCACGCCCTCCATTTCCATGGCCCTCAGAAAGTCTCCAACCCTTTCACGGGCCTCTGTGAAGACCTGATAAGACTTTTTCAGGTAGCGATATGCGAGAACACTCTTTTCGGCTATTCCCATTGGGGTCAGCAGGTAGTGAAGGCGCTTTCTCTCTGCCTGAGTAATCTGGATGTAGCCCTCTCTGGCCAGGCGATTGAGGTAACTGTTGACCATTCCCAGGCCTATGCCAAGTTTTTTGCTGAGGGCCCTTTGGGTAACGGAATCACCCTTTGCGATTTCATCAAGTATCTGGAGGGTATGTACGGAATTTAAATGATCTTCTTTATTGTTCTGATGCATCATCATTCTTAGAGAATGTTTTACATATGAACATAGCAATATTGATGCCACCTGAAAGAGAATGACATATTTCACCAATTAATCAAGAAGTTATTTTATTTTACCATAAAAATTGGTATCAATGAAGTACAGTTTTTTGCTCGACATGATTGTTTAATTTATTCTTTATGTTTTTTTTTAGAACATCAAATCTAAAGAGAGGTCTCAGCATAAAGATTCTTGCTTAAAAATCAAATAGTTATGAAATAATGACCCTAAATTACCAACCCCTGTATCCTTATTTCACACCCTTCTTTAGCCCATAGGCACGCCTGAGATTGTTTTCCGCCTCTGCAAAACCAGGCTTCACACTCAAGGCAGTCCTGAATTCTGCGATTGCATCGTCTATACGGCCCTGATTGGCATATATGATCCCTATGTTATTATATGCCTCGGCAGAATCAGGCTTCAGTCTGATCGTTGTCCTGAATTCTTCTTGGGCCTTGTCCGGATGTCCCTTCCTGAGCCAGGCAAGACCAAGATTAAAGTGGGCCCAGGCAAGCCCAGGATTCAGGTTTATGGCAGTTGTAAATTCCTCAATCGCCCTGGCCGTATCCCCTTTGGCTGAATAGGCAAGTCCAAGGTTTAGGTGGCTCAGTGCAACTTCAGGTTTCAGTCTTAAGGCAGTCTTATACTCCTCTATCGCCTCGTCTATCCTGCCCTGACTATAGTAAACAAGCGCCAGGTTATTATGGACGCTTGCTATCCCTGGTTTGAGCCTTATGGCAGTCCTGTATTCCCTGACCGCCTCCTCTGCCAGCCCCTGGTTAAATGAGGCATACGCAAGGTTCGAGTGCGTCCTTGCCTTAAGCGGGCTCTTACTCACAACATCCCTCCAGAGGGTTACGTGATCTTTCCAGACACGGTTTCTCTGATAAGAAGCCACTGAAAGTGGCAGCACTGTAACCACAGCAAGTATCAGTACGGCAATCCGCAGAGACACCCGGCTGCCTGATTGTCTTCTCCAATAATCAATCCCATAAATCATCGCCGAACAAAAGGCAGACGATGCCCCGGCAAACGGCAGATAGAGCCTGTGCTCGAAGATCACATCCCTGATGGGAATGACGCCCGACTCCACAGACAGGGTGATAAAAAACCAGAATATCCCGAAAGAGCTCAGCAGGAGATAACCGTTCCTGCCTTTACGTGACCGGATAAAAAGCCAGACCGCAAGCCCAAAGATGGCCAGGAGAAACATAAAAGACAAAAAGACCCCTGGTGCAGCAAAGGAGTGTAATACCGGGTAGTCGTAATCGAGATTCTGCCTTACCGGAAGCACCAGCAGCCTGATGTAGGTCACAATGACCCTGAACTGTGTCATCAGATAATCACCCCGTGAGATGCTCTCCGTCTCCTGGGCAGCATCTCTCACCTCTCCCACAATATCCCCAATAGGCTTATCCGTATCCAGATTTATGAAGACTAATGGAATGATAGACAGGGTCAGGAGGAAGGGGATCAGAAAAAACGGCCTCTTCCACCTGTTTCCAAAAAAGAAAAACTCGTAAAGGAGGATAATAAAAGGGAGGGTAATGCTGATCTCCTTTGTCCTCATGGCAAGGACAGCAGCAAGTATTGAAAAGACATAATATATGCCCCTGAACCTGCTGCCTGGCTCAAGCGACTGCAGCCTCCACTTTGCAAAAAGCGCTACAGAAAGGAGATAAAACAGAGTTGCAAGGGAGGTATACCTCTGGACTATATAGGTCACAGCCTGTGTCTGTACAGGGTGGGCTACAAAGAGGAGGGCTGCTATCAGTGCAATGAACCCGCCGGATTGCTGCAGGCTGCCGGAGCCGCCCCCCATCCCCGGAGACCTGAATGTCAGGGTGATAAGCCACCATACGAGGATACCGTTTATAATGTGGATGACGATATTAACCAGGTGATAGCCGGTAACGTTCAGTCCCCCAAAATAGTAGTTTAGGGCAAAAGAGAGTGTCCCTATGAAGCGTACCCCTTCTAAATCAGAAAATTTTGAGAGTTCTCTTATCTTCTGATATTCAATAATCTCAAAGTTGTCATCGAAGTGGAATGGGGATGAGAGGGTATTTGAATAGATTAAAACGGCTGATAGCGCAATGAAGATTACAGGAATGACAAAACGGTATCTTGTCAATTAGCCCCCCCTGAGTCCCCGTTATTGTAATTAATTTTATACAACACAAGAAGGTATTCCTCAGGGTCTTCTTTGGAGCTTATCCAGAAGACCTTCTCCATTTCAGGCACATTGACACCCTGATCCAGTAAAAATGACAACTCTGGCCGGAGCGCTACGGTGTTCCTGTCCACGCTTAAGATATCAACATGCCTGTTTTTTGCAAATTTCAATATCTCCTGATATTCTCCGTAAGGCAACACAACCCAGTCAGCGCCTGCATACCAGGGGACAAAAGGGGACCTCGCCATTATAGTTGCATTATCTGGACCCCGTTTTATCACACGTTTTTTAATTTCTGTCCCTGCCAATTCAGATAATTCGGTCTTATGCTTTAAGGCAGCCAGGGTATGTTTTGTATTGATCAGACCCTTTTTATTACTCATCAAAATAAATCCAAGACACAAAAAAGATATAATCATTCCTGCATGTCTTAATCTGACTTTCTCTGCAAGATGACATATCTTGCATATCCCTCCTACTGCCCATACACCCAGGACCGGAATCAGGGGAACAAGGTATCTTTCCGGTCCAATAGCGCCGGTAAAGCCCCCTGCAAGGCTATAGAAAAGTATATATAAGATTACGTAGACACCGGGAAACAGTATAGCCCAGGCAGCGCCATCACCCCCCCCTTTCCAATAAAATGCCGCTGCCACGAGGCCTATGAAGACAAAGACCAAAAACACTGTCCCCAGTATAAGGTGAATGGATTTCGCAATCTCTGTCCAATTGATTGCAACTCTCTTTAAAATAAAATCTGAGTGTCTTAAAACGTCCCCTATGGAGACGGGGGTTTTCATATCGTCAACAAAGGCATAACCTGTGCCGTCTTGATTGATCCTGCCCAGGAACCACTCACGTTCCATGTCATCCCGTAAATCAGGCATCATCAACTGACGGGTGATACTGTGTGCTGGCAGGCCGGAGACATTTCTTAGATCAAGGGACATGATCATTTTTAAAGGTCCTGCAATCAATAAAATTCCGAGGATCAGGAGCGCTGCATTCCTGATTATATTTGAAACCGGCTGCCTGTTAAACCATCTGTCCGCTATCACCCAGCAGATTGAGATAAAAGGGATGATAATACCAACATCACGCGTCATCCATGCAGCCCCGCTGAGCATCCCTGCAGCACACCACATCCACGGTATTTTACTCTTCAGTGCGCTATAGGTGACAAATATGCTGGCAAGGAAAATCAGGGTAAACAATGCCTCGGTTAATGGAAGTGATGAATATAATAGATAATATGGGTTTAGAATAGTTACAGGTACAATAAACCATGCAACCCTTTCTCTATAAAAACATCTTGTCAGAAAAAATACCGGGATCACAAGAAGTGTTGACGCTGCAATAGATACTATAGTCCCTGCCCTTTCAAAGCCTGTGAAAAACCACTCTGAAATTGCCACTATCAATGGATATAGCGGGGGGGCGGTGTATGCACCTCTTAACCAGTGATCAATATGCCAATGGCCTTTCTGAATCTCCTGGGCCATCCTTAAGTACATGGTAGCATCCGTCATACTGATGCGCCAGGGGCTGAGATATGCCACAAGAATAGCTGTACACAACATTAAAATACCTGTGGGTAGAAAAACTGAAAGGAGCTTAGATGACTTGTCCCTCATTTCTTCTTTTCCCCGGTACTATCCAGGAGGGCCTGAAGACGCACCCTCGTTTCCGCATGTGAGGGGTCCAGGGCAGCGGCATTCTGATAGGCACGAATCGCCTCCTCGAACCTCCCCTCCTTCGTGTAGAGCACTCCCAGGTTAAAGAATGGCAGGTAGTTGTTGCTGTGACGCTGTATTGCCTTCATAAAGATCTCTTCTGCAAGCCCCGGCCTGTTCTGTTCATAGTATATGATCCCGAGGTCATTATATATCTGCAGATTACCCGGATTGCCTTTAAGCAGATCTTCCAGTTCAGTGGCCGCAAGGTCCAGTTTCCCCTGGACTATATATATCTGGGCAAGGTTGTGTCTCGCTGTCAGACTCTCCTGTCCATCATGGATCGAGATACTTGTGCGCAATGACTCAATGGCCTGATCATACATCTTCATGTCTTTGTATGCAATCCCAAGTCCTGCATGTGCGATGGATGAACCCGGGGCCTTTTTTACTGTATCTGTCCAGAGGGTCAGGTCATCCCTCCACTCCGTGTTCCGTATAATGGTCACTGCAGAATATGCTGCGCAAAGGGCAATCAAGAGAAACAGGGCAGCGGCCCGGGACACAGAACTACTCAATTTATCCAGGACAACACCTGCAAACACTGCCATAGTTATTATTGCCAGATATCCCCTGTGCTCCTGCAGTATCAGGTTAAGGGGGATAACTGTCGTAGGCAGAAGCACGATAAAAAACCAGAACATGAAGAATGAAACAACCCGCCAGGACGCTGTGGATGACCGGAAAAGAAGCAGGGCAACTGCAGTATAGACAGAAAGCACAACTGCAGAAAAGATGACTGGAATCGTGACAGTCCTGTAGACCTCCATGTCGTGGACCAGGGTTAATGGTATGGGGACAATAAACATCTGCAGATATTTAACAAGTGCAGGAAGTTCCGTAAAAAACTGGGTTACCGGATCCCTCTTAAATGAGTGAGGCGCCCCGCTGAAGGCAACCCCCCAGACATAGAGATAGGGTATGACCACAATAAGGATAAATGGAAGGTAGGGGGTATATTTGCGCCAGTCCTTTAAGTGGCGCTGTGCAGGGGTGCGTCGTTCCCGGAGGAGGTATACGTCATATAGCCATAATACGAGGGGAAGGGTGACGGCAGACTCCTTGCTCAGCATCCCTGCTGCAAAGGAAAGCAGGGATGCAATATAAAAAAAAAGGTTTAGATCCCTCCGGAACCTGACCCAGCAATAAAAGGCAGACAGATAGAAGAAACCGCTCATGACGCTGGAGCGCGTTGATATGTAATTTACGATCTCTGAGTTGAAGGGGTGGACGAGAAAGATGATGCCTGCTGACAGGGCCGCAAAAAAGGCCGGGGTGGTGAATATGGCCCGGACTATCAGAAAGAGCAGAAAGGCTGACCCGGCATGAAAGGCGAGGTTGACTATGTGGTATCCTGCAGGGTTTAGACCATTTACCCGGAAATTCAGTGCATAGGTCAACATCAGGAGGGGCCTGTACGGAGAGCCCCTTTTCATCCCCTCATTGCTGAATGTGGAGGGATCGGAAAAAAGGGAAGATAGCCCGGACAGGTCCCGTATACCGGGATTCATGGTGATATGGTGGGCATCATCGTAGTGAAATGGATTGTGTATCGAGTTGTAGTAGAGCAGTCCTGCGATCAGTACAAAGGAAAGGAAGGTAGTGCAGACTATAACCCGGTTACTGTAACGACTCATGGAGACTTAGCGCACCGGAAGCCCTGATCATAAGTAGTATGCCAGTCAAGCCCTCTCGTAGCAAGAGAGGACTCAATTGCATAACGGGAAGACGTTCGGGCATAACGATACAGGGGGGTCACGTACGACCCTCCACGCACTGACCTGTAATTTCCACTGTAATATCCGTCCGGCAATGTATTTCCAGGATAGGCCTCATACCACCCGCCAGTCCACTCCCGCACATTACCGGTCATGTCATAGACTCCATAGGGGCTGACATCTTCAGGATAACTTCCAACAGGCGCACTCCATTTTCTACCTGACTCGAGGGTATTTGCCTTCCCTGCAGCATACTCATCCCCCCAGGACCAGAGCCTGCCGTCCGTTCCACGGGCTGCCTTCTCCCACTCCGCCTCTAATGGGAGCCGCTTGCCAACCCATGTGCAATAGGCATCTGCATCCATCCAATCTACATCAACGACCGGATGGTCATGCTCACCCTTTTCAAAGGTTCCCATCTCAGCCCAGGGAGCCGGGCGGTATACATTGTTTGTTTTAATTAGAAATTCATAAAACTGGGCATTGGTGACCTCGTAACGGTCTATGTAAAAATCCTTTACATAAACCCTGTGCCTGGGGATTTCATCCACTCCTATCGTCATACCAAGCCGTCCTTCAGTTCCGCTGCTCCCCATCTCAAACCATCCAGCCGGTACAAAGACCATATTCTCCGGAGGTGAATTGCCGCGCATATTATACTGATGACTGCAGCCAAACAGTAGGGTTGCTAAAAGAAAGAGCACAGGAAGCATCTTTTGTCTCCTTTCACCGGGAATATCATCATAGACCATCCACAGCACACCGGAATCCGTGGGCCGGGTGGTCCCACTTTGGGGCAACTGCATGCCTGTAGGCACTCCTCGCAAAGGGCACGGACGGGTTCTCCCATGACCCGCCGCGTAAAACCTTGTATTTCTCACCAAATGCCTCCCTTTGAAGGGTACTGCCTGGATACGGCTTATACCATGATGATGTCCACTCCATCACACTCCCGGCCATATCGTAAATCCCGTAAGGGCTCACACCCTCAGGATAACTTCCGGCCGGTGTTGTCCAACCTGCTCGGGCCTCTCTCGTATTTGCCATTATCTTTCCTTCCGGACCAAAAAAATCATTTCCCCAGGGCCATTGACGGCCATCGGTTCCCCTTGCGGCCTTTTCCCACTCCTCTTCTGTCGGGAGCCTCTTACCAGCCCAACGGCAATAAGAATCCGCATCATACCAGGATACGCCCTTCATCGGGTGAGTATCTTCCGGTTCAGGATAAACATTAATATATGACTCAATTGTCCATATCCTCGGGGCCTTTCTACCCGTGACATCCAAAAACCTCCTGTATTTCTCAACCGTAACCTCGAAACGGTCCATATAAAACCCATTCACATAGACACTGTGCTGAGGGATTTCATCTACCCCCACTGATTGGCCAGGGATGCCATCATCTTCCCTGCTGCCCATAAGAAACCACCCTTCAGGTATATACACCATATCCGTGGTGTCTGGAACCGGTTTCACGCTGCTCACGGTATGAATGCACCCCGCAAGTAAGAGGACCGTCGTAAGACACACTGCAACCCGGCAGTTATTAATGAGCCCTGTCATCTTCCGCACAACGAAAACCTATTCCCCTGTGCCTGTAATCAGGCTTGAAGGTATTGGCCCGGTATGCTGCCCTGCTGTATGGCATGGCCGGCATAACTAACGACCCGCCCCGTGTGACTTTGTATGTCTCTCCAAAGGAATCCCTCTTAAGGGTGCTCCCAGGGTAGGGGAGGTACCAGGAGCTGGTCCATTCGCTCACATTACCGCACATATCATAAACTCCATAAGGGCTTACGTCATCGCTGACACTTCCCGGAGGAAGGATCTGTCCCGGGCCTGCATACCGGGTGTTGCAGGTATGTCCTCTAAGATCACTCCCCCAGGGCCATTGGCGGCCGTCTGTGCCCCTTGCAGCCTTTTCCCACTCCTCTTCTGCAGGGAGCCTCTTTCCAGCCCAACGGCAGTAGGCATCCGCATCGTACCAGGTTATATTCGAGACAGGGATGTCTTCAGTTCCTTCTGGCGGGGTGTTGCCTTTCCACGAAGATGCCCCGGGATGTTTATCATCAGGCGCTGAATGGCCGGTCGCATCAATGAAGGCCTTGTACTGACGGTTAGTCACCTCGTACCTGTCAATATAAAATGCCTTCAGATATACTGACCGCTGGGGAATCTCATCCACCCCCACGGACTGGCCCACCAACCCATCCTTCTCAGTGCTACCCATGATGAACTCTCCTGCAGGTACATGCGCCATCTGTTCCTCAGTCACCGTCTGACCGGCAGATGATGCAGTCACGACCATTCCTGCCAGGAAAACCTGCACTAATAAAAACAATGCGCCTGCCTGCTTCACCTGATTTTCATCTGCCTTTGTGAGCCCTGGCTCATGACGGTTCACCTGAAAACGCTCCTATTCTCCCGTCATTCCCACGGAACCTGTCCCCGCAGGATTTTTCACCCCGTCATTCCCACGCAAGTGGGAATCCAGAACCAGGCCCACGGTCTGGATTCCCGCTTACGCGGGAATGACGTTTTCATGAACCCTGGTGAGCCCCGAGCTCATGACGGTTCATCCAAAAATGCTCATGTGTAGCTGTCATTGCGTTACCTCTCCTGCAGTACCGGCGCACCAGTCAGGCCTGTTTGGCACATTGGCCGATGGCTTGTAGTGACACGTTGACATCGTGATGTTATGACACCTTAAATCACACCGGAAGCGGTTAAGATCGTCATCGCCCTCCAGGTACCATCTCGGTCTCAAGTCCGTGCCTCCTGTGACCAGCTCAGGGGCAAAATTGATCAGGTGGGTCGAAACAACCCCGTCAATCATACCATCCTCTTCATCAGGCGGCAGACACCCCGGAGGATCGGTCATTGGGTTTCCTCCCGGATTTCCCGGGGAACCAGCTCCGCAGTTCGGGTAGATCCTGCCTCTTCCGTCTCCATAAACCGTATTTTTCGCCTCTATGTTACTGTGAACATTATTGTGGCACTCATGACAATAAGAGCCCCCCAGCAATAAGTGATACATGTGAAGATTGATATCCCACGTGGTTTGAATACTTTGGGGGTTCCCGAAGAAGTTCGTCCACGAGGAATCACCTCCGTTCGCCCCTGCTGCAGTGGGGTCAAATGCCCTCCGGTCGTGACATTGAAAGCATAAGAGGAAGTTATCATAATAGGAGCTGCTCTGCCCGTCATTGATAAAGTCTCTGTTCGGATTCCGGATATCAGTGTTGTAGTTATTTCTCAGGATGCGCGGATATAATGAACCATGAGGTCCCTGGGGTTTCGTTGGATCGAAGTTTGTAAGTTCACTAATGTTAGACGCTGAATCCGTTATCCTGCGGTATGATGTCCCATCAGGAAGACCAGTTACAGGTCCTTTGATATCTCCAATTCCTGTAACATTGTTGTTGTGGCAATCGGTACACTGGATGGTAATGTTTCTGAGCGCCCCTGCCGGGTCGGCATCGCAACTCCCGTTCGTCCCTCCGGGATTGAAACGCGACGCAATGTTAAAGGCAACAGAAAGCTGATTACAAAGCTGGCCTGTACCATTCCTGCCAGGCGCTGCTACAGGGTGATAGGAAGGATTTCTTGCCTGCCTGGTATGATTTTCATCTATATCCTGACTGTTAGGATCAAACTCCTTTCGCTTATTGCTATACCCCCTGAAACTCAAATTTGCATCCGTTGGCATTACATCCCTGGGGTCTGACCGGAAAATGGTCTCTTCAGGATAGCGGTTGCCTATAAACAGGTTTGTATAGCTGTTCCCGTGACACCGGAGACAGACCTCATAGACATAAGGCTCGCGGCTGTTTCCCGGTATCTTTGCACCAACCACATTTCCGTTAATATCTATCCCCTTCATCCCTTTAAGCCTGTTGGTCTTTGTCGCCTGATGGGGGTTATGGCAATCCACACATTCGACATGTACGGTATCCATGAGGGTTGTGCCAGGCGGATATTCATTAAAGAGAGGAGGTGCAAAACTCCACAGTTCCACACCTTCCTGCGGTCTGGCAACAAATACAGGCTCATGTCCCTGCCCCATCGTCAGGTTCATAGCACTCCCCCTGCCGCCCCTTCCGATATTTTTGTCTTTATAGAATTCGCTCCTTATGTCCGGAGGCGGATTCGCGGGATTTCCCATCTCAGATGCCGGCCTGTGACAAAGATAACATGTATTCTCTATGGCAAGATTATTGTTGAAATCAACCCCCTCCCGAAGGAGCCGCTTGGCACCCTGTGCCGTATGGGGATCATGGCAGGCACGGCATGCGTACTTGCCCACAGTGTGAGTGCCGTCAAAGTTATATGGATTCGCTGCTGAAGGACTTGCCGTTGGTACAAACACATCTGTATCATGTGTACTCCCGTTCCAGCCCGGCTTATCGTGGCAGTAAAGACAGATAATCTTCCCTCTTGCAGGGTCCTCAGGCTCATTGAAGTAGTTGGCCCGCAGGAACTTTGGAAAAGTTACAGCATGCGGGTTATGGCATGAGGTGCACTGTACTGAATCGTAGAGATTTGGCACACTGCCCGGATATCTCCGCATGGGTGAAATTGGGGTAGTATCACTCACCTTTTGAGGCGGAACAAGCGGCGGACCCGGGTCCACGAGTTCTTCATCCCTTGCAGCAAGCAGACTATCATATACAAACGATACCGGATGGTCGTTTTGGAGGTTCGTACCTATGACCCTCGTGTCCGCTGATGTTACCCCTGAGCCGGACGGCATTGTCCCCGCGCCTCCTGCAGGGGTCTGCCCGGTTGGATAGATCATATCAAACGGCGATAAGGATGTCCCTGACCCAGGCGCATTGACAACCGTGCCCAGTGCTATTGTCCCGTCATGACATGAAAGGCACAGTCTTGAGTATCCAGTAGGTGCATTCGGTTTTGGTTTGGTCTCATAACCCTCAAAGCTTGTGCTCCATACCTGGTCGTAGAGGATATAACGTGCTGTAGAAAGCCTTCTGTTCCATATGGGGGCGCTCAATCCTGCAGCCTCTTCATCACCAACAGCGCCATGCGGCGTGTGACAGAATACACATATCTCTGTTGTCTGTGTTGTAAACACAGCCCGGTCCGCCGGTCCTATTGATGAGAGGTTGTGCTTTGTGTTCCGAATGTCTTCAAGCACGGATGGGACTAACGGTATCGGTGCAGGTGGCAGTGCCGGCGGCTGGGAATGTCCCCTTTCCTCCTGCCAGAAAAAAATGGCAAGAAAGATTAATACACCTATGAATGTAACCGGCAGCAGAATTTTTTTAAACATTGAATTATTATATATATAATTTAAAACCTGT
Organism: Nitrospirota bacterium; assembly: GCA_020851375.1. Classification (NCBI taxonomy): domain Bacteria; kingdom Pseudomonadati; phylum Nitrospirota; species Nitrospirota bacterium. The sequence continues at coordinate 245,339 of JADZCV010000044.1, forward strand.
CAACGGAATCTGCCCTGATTCATAAAGACAGCCATAGGGCGACTCAGGTTACCACAGTCCGGATCGTTTCAGCCTGTACAGTCTGAATACAACCAGAGGTGAAAACAGAGACAACAGCCCGGCAACAGCGCCTCCGGAAGTGGTTGGGCGGCTGCCCTGAGTCATGATAGTCCCGCATCCCAGCCCGCTTCCACTGCCAGAGCCTGAGTTAACTGACGATTCCTTTGATAACACTAACTGAAACAACCTTGGATCTTTACCGGCCGATATATAGGAATAGCCGGAGTCCCGCGTAATATCTGCCAGCGCCATCTCCTGGCCGGCCCCGGCTCTATGAACATCCTTCAGGAGAAGGACCTCACCAGGTTTTAACTGACCCGGCAGGACATTCCAGCTCAGATCAACCTTTTTACCTGCAGGCACAGAATCTACGGTAATCTCCCATGAACTATCCCCGTTAGTTGATGTCCCTCTTATATCCTTCCATAGATATTTTGCCGCATCTGCAGCCCCATCCCTGCCCCGGATATAAGCCCTCAACAGCACAGGATTCTCAGAATCATTGGCAGGATCAGACAGGGAAATCAGTGCAGGTGTATCCCAGAGGTTGTCAAAATCATCTGTAGCGCCCTGCTCTATGCCTACTATCAGCTTGTTGTACAGCCTCGTATTGTCCCCGCCGGTTGTGGAAATCTCAATCGGCACCTTCCACGCGAAGGCAGATGTCAGGAATATACATTGCAGGAAAAAAATAAAAAAAGATATTGTGGATCTGCTAATCACTTTGCTCATCTTATTCCGGCCTCCTGAATACAATCTCCAGACCATCTCCGCCATTTACATATAACCAGTACCCTGTCCAGGGCTCAAACGCTGCCGGCGGGTCGTCATTAAAAGAGGTGAAATCATAGTTACCGTCTTTTAGATAGTAAAGGGTATTTCCTGCCAGACCGTTCTTTATCGCCTCTGTAAATGGCTTCTCCTCTCCGGTTGAGTGATCTCTCACAACGACGTCTTTCATCAGAATCCTGTGTTCATATGGTGTTCCGACCATATTCCATCCTGTCTGTAACTCCATGCCATATTCCGGACTTTCAATCCTTACCCCATCAATAAACAGGTTGATGCCATCAACAGGGGAATAGAGGAAATATCCAAGTCCCGGAGATACCGAATCCTCTGAATAATACTGCGGAGGTGTGAGCCCGGGGTAGGCGGAATACCACCGGTATAATGCAACATCAGGACCCACACTCGGTGCAAACAGGGATACCGCGTCATTCGGTACAGGCAGCAGAGGGAGGGATATGAGATTGTATCCCTTTCTAAGCGTAAGCGGTGATGTCAGTTTCACAAAACCTGATGTGCCTGCTGCATAGGACTGAGACGACAACGGAAACATTACGATGTTTGACACCGGAGACACGTGCCCTGACGAATCCACGCTCTTTATAGCGATGCAGTAGGTCCTGCCAGCCTCAAGCCCTGTCATCGTGTAGGTCTGCAACACCCCTTTCTGGGGTCTCTGTTCCCCTGTCACTTCAATAGCCCTGTCCCACTCCCCATCAGCCAATACTGAGGATGCGGAACATTCCAGGTAGCGCAGGTCATACAGGGCTGCAGTGCCGGACATGCCGTCGTCTGACGGCGCTGACCACATCAACAGTACTGAGGTATCTGTTACATAGAACCCCTGCAGGTCGCGGATCGCATCCGGTGGAAGGCTGTCGTCCGGCTCTGTCACTGAGATCCTGATCCTTCTTGAGGCGGTTGCCCCGTTCACATCCCTGATACCAGCAACAAATTCATATATACCCGGAACAATCAAATCCCCTGACAATACTCCCGTACTGCTGTCTAATGTTACCCCCTCAGGAAGGTTGCCTATAATGCTCCATACGATGGGCTTACTCCCTCCTGTGACTGAAATCCGGCCGGTGTATGCCTCTCCGGCAACTCCGTCAGGAAGCATGGCAGCGTCAATCTCAGGTATTGAATTGATATTGAGCGTATAGTCCCGCGAGCGGCTGTATCCATTTACAGTATCATCCCCGATAATTACAAATCTGTATAAACCGGTTGCTGAGGGTGCGCCGGTAATTTCTCCAGTCTCCGGATTTAAAGTCATACCAGGCGGAAGCATCCCCTCTGAAAGTCTCCACACAGCGGTTCCACCAACTGCCGATAACTTCTCATTATAGAAGTTGTCCATTGTTCCATCAGGTAGATAGGGAGGGGTGATGAAAAGTCCTTTCGCCATCATCCTTATCTCAAAATCCCGGATCCCATACTTTTTACCTGATTCAACCGGGATGTTGTTGGTATAGAGATAACGGGATGAGCTCCTCATGTCTATAATGTTTGCCGGATTAGAAAGGTCAACAAGTAATATATCCATTTGAGCAGGCTTGTTTTCGAAATTCCAGTTCAGTGTGACAGTCCCTCCGTTCACTGTGGAGATGATACGGAATGTCCAGACTTTACTTTCGCCAAATGGCCTGATATCACGCCAGAGGGAACACTCCTGGTCCGTATAGCCTTCACCCGGATTGCTGCACGTCCAGTTAACCAGCTTGCCATACTTATCCCTGTATTCACTGAGGGTGCCATGGGTAAACATGGCCTGAACAGGGTCATCTGCTCCGGCCATGGAGAGGGTATCCCAGGAGCTGTCAAAGCCATCTGTTGCCCCTTCCATAGTCCCTGCAATAAGGTGATTCCAGACCGTACCATCGCTACCCCTCGAATCAGGAACTGATACCTTTACATGCACAGACCAGTCCGTCTCTGCCGCATAGACAGCGGATACGAAGCTAACCAGGATCATGATTGTAATCAGTAATCGTTTTAGCAAGGCTGCACCCCTGATTATTCACCACAAAGACACAAAGTACACAAAGATAACAAATTCATAATATAATTCTTTTAATACCCTTTTTTAAAATTTCCACGTTGAAATTTATCAATAAACCTAATCGTAAATTCATTAGTTTCAAATATGACAGTATTCTCATAATCTATCGTTATCTCCTGAAGATTTTCCTGATTTATAATTTTAGTTCTACTATCCATCTTTGTGTCCTTTGTGCCTCTGTGGTTAATCTTCTGCTAATACGGTACCAGTAATTCAAATGCGCCGCCAACAGCCTGCAATCTGATCCAGTAGGCCTTCCATGGCTGCATCACAGGGCTGCAGCGGGTGCCTTGATGCTCTCCTGCCACGTCACTGGCACAGGTCTCAAACGTATAATTGATGCCATTGTAGGTATAAATAGACCCATCAAGCCAGTTCAGGGCTGCAACTGCATCCTGGAATGACGCTACCTGCACCTGTCCCTGAACCGTCCGCCTGACATACAGGCCCTGCTCCCGCTCTTCTATACTGCCATTGCCATTGGCATCTACAGGGCTGAAGTTTGTCTCCTTGTCAAACGGGTTGCCGATCATGTTCCATCCACCCTTAATTGATAATGCGTAGCACTCAAAGGCGCCCCCATTATCGTCAGTACAGGTCTCAGTGGAAGACTGAGTTGACGCAGGGGGGACATCAAGCGTGAACTTTCCAGCCGGTGCCCAAAGTAAATATCCGGTACCTTCGCTGACAGAGGTCAGCCTTGAACATGTATATTGTGCCGGATTTGAACTGAAAGGGCCCGGCTCTCCATCATAACAGCCGCTGTCAAAGTCTGATCCCCTTGAATCCCACCGGTATACCTGCAGCTTATAGTCCGGGGTCACTACGTCATCACCAAATACATCCTTAGGTGTATCAGGATTGGGATGATACGGCACAGATATCAGGTTGTATGCATAGGGGGCAAGGGGTGTCATACCCTTTGCCGGCCCGGTTGAGATAAGGGACCTATGGTCCTCAGCTACTGAGGAGTTCGCATCCGCCCCCCTCTCATCCAGTGCCCTGATAGCAAAATAGAACCTTGTATTCAGTGTCCTGTCGTCAATCACCCCGCCGCCTGTGTCTATCTTATTCTCAACAGGGACAATGTAGCATTCCTTCATTCCTGGTGTGCGGGGGGCCAAAAACCCTTCTGCCGGTGCAGCAAGTATTGCATTGGAGAATGGAATCTGGCCGGGACCAGGTGCTGAACTATCAACGACGATCTCTCTCGTGGAATAGCGCATGTCATATCCTGTAACAGCCCCTGAGGACATATCTGACCCGTCGTCCGGCGGCGCAGTCCAGCAGAGTGTCATGGTGTCTTTTGACGCATCTGTTACCGAAAGGTCTGAAATAGCGCCAGGCCTTGTTGTATCATCCGATACGAGCGTGTGTGCCGGACATCCGGAACAGGTCGAGATAGAAGAGACATTGCCTGCATCATCCGTTGTCTTAAGTGCAATGTAATAATTGGTATTGGCAAATAGCTGCGAAATCGTGCATGACTCAGACTCCCCTGCAGATTTGGGCTTTCCAGGTATACTTTCTCCGGCTTTACAACTGACTGCCCTGGCCGCCTGTATGAAGTTGCCATCTGTAATAGGGGATGTTGAATACCGCAGGTCATAGTATGCTGCGGTATCACTCATACCGTCATCTCCTGGTGACGTCCATGAGACCTTGAAAGAGGTTGCAGTAATATCGCTAATGTCAAGGACTACAGAGGCAGGGGGTGTCGTATCACTACTGTTGATAACCGCCCTGACTGAATCAACCTTTCCGCTGTCCCCGGTTGAACGAATATCAAACAGGATCGTCTCAGAACCTGAGGTAAATGACGAAGGCGGGGTAATCCGGAAAGTAAAGAATGGGAACTCTCCCCCGTTATAGTTCGCCGGATTCCCTGCAGTTGCAGTCGGTACATTCACAGGGGAGCTGTACTCAACAACACTGCCGTCATTTAGTCTCTCCTGCATCACAACACCCCAACCGCCGGATGGCGTGTTCCAGGAAATAAGATAGCTGTCTGCAATATTCCCTTCATTCTGTACGCCAACCGTTATCTCCTTAGATGAGCCGTTTGAGATGTCAAGTGCGGTGCAACCACCGTTGCCTAAACCCAGCGCCCCGTATATGTTGTCCCCGGCCCCCGCTGTACCACAGCCTGCACCCAAAGTTCCGTAGCCTGAAATAGTACCTCCCGCATTATAACCAAAACCATAGATGACCCCGTCAACTTTGTAGGTCGCCTTTAAATCGAGGCGGGCCTTGAGCGAGTCCATATATTGTGCAGCGCCGTTAGAATAGATATTGACGTCAATATCTGCTGCCCGGGGCTGGCCTGCCGGAATAATTTTTAATGTAAATATCTGTTCAAAATCACTGTGGGGCTGAGACCTTACCGGCGCAGTGGTAAACCCGACTGATGCTGTAATGCCATGATCGCCTGAATCGTCACTGATAACTGCTGTCCAGCCAACAGGGAGAGGGTTTCGGAGAGAGAGGGTATAGGTATCCGGAACATTCCCCTCATTTTGCAGGGTAATAGTATATGAGATGCTGTCCCCTGGCCCCGCCTCCTTAATCTGGGACGTGCCACCTCCTCCGGTGCGGGCCGGGTCATACTGGTTGTTTCCATCTCCGTCAATCAGGCCATCCGCCTGATAAATACTGTTGATTTGTGTGGCTGCCCGGATAGAATCTACCTTCGCATAATCATTTTCCGAGCGGAGATTAACGATAATGTCCTGCGTGACAGCGCCCGGGGCATATGCAGAAGGGGTAACCTTCAGTGTATAGGCCTTTTCCGAACCCGCGTTCAGTGATACGGAGGCAGGGGATGTCAGGTCAGCGTTGCTGTCATTCAATAAGACCGCCCAGTCCCCGGATATATCTGAAGGGGTGTTCCAGGAAATAATAAAGGTATCGTCCACACTCTGAGATGTGCCGTCATTTTGAACCTGTATATCATACGTAAGCGGCTGCTGGAGCCTGAATCCGGGATCTGCGTTCTTTGAAGCCTCCCCTCCTGCACCTGATCCAAAGGACCCGTAAGCATTATCACCATTTGCCTCAATGATCAGGTCAGGCTGGTACACACCACTCGCTGTAAAATAGCCGATCCGGCTTTCACGTAAAAACGGGGTCACTGTACCCAGCTCTGAAAACAGGATGACCCTGTATTGCAGCCACTGGTCGTTATTATTGCCGCTATAGCCGCTCCTGTGGGCCGGGTTTATCGGCTCCCTTCCATCAGGGTCAGTATAGGTATCTGTAAAGGTAGATCCGGATGAATATGTATAAGAAGTGGCTGAGTCAAGTGTAATAACAGATGTTGCCAGATTGACATCTGTGATCTTTTTTGTTTCATTCTGATTGGCGTTTGCACTATTGGTAATAGTGACCCTGCCGCCGGCACTGAAGCCGGCCGCACTTCCCACGGAAATCTGAGAAACACCTTTTGCGGCTGAAAATGTCGTTGAATGGGGCCCATACCACTGACTCCATGAGGAACCGTTAGGAGATGTCCTTAACTGGAGCGAAACATCAGTACCTGCGGGGATATCCTCTGACCATTTCCAGCGATTGATGACATCAGCTGTATCTGTTGTATCATAGGGTGAACTGATCAGCATCTGCAGGGAGGGTATCTCCTCAAAATTTATCGTTACATCGTTTAGTTTCGGGTCATATGCCGGGTCAATCTCAGGCCTCTCGAAAAAGGCCTTGAAACGTATGTAGCGCCGTTCATTATGACCCTGATTAATGGTGGCCCCGGGGCTTACATAGTCATAACCAGACTCCCCTGGAAGCTCCTCATAATTCCACGTCTGGTTATCGTTATTCGTGGCAATCTGAAACTTAAGTGATGAACCTGCAGGCACAGTAGCGCCCCATGTAATGGATTTAAAAAAGGCCCCGCCAGTACCAATATCAAATGAAGGGGACTCATAGGCGCCGAGAAGAAAAGAAGCCAATCCATAATTAACCGTCACATCCTGCAGTACAGGACTGTCGGCAAGATCGGTCGTCGCCCGGTGGAAAAAGGCCTTGTACCGGACATAGCGGTCTCTGTCATGGACTGAAGAGATGGCAGCAGGAGAACTGTCATAATATGTGCCTGATGTCCCGTCCGGCCCCTTAAAATTCCATGTCTGGTTATCGTTATTTGTGGCAATCTGAAATTTCAGAGTAGACCCTGAAGGTACGGTCGCGTTCCAGACAAGGGTATGCAGGAGGGCCCCCCCGGGACCTGTATCAAATGAAGGGGACTCGTAACTGCCGTCAGTAAATCCGGCGGCAATCCTTAAAGAGGCATTCACGTCAGGATAGGCGGTTTTCACATCAAAGGCATCTACTCCTACCGCTACATTTAATGCACTGTTGTTTTTCTTCCCTGTGACCACAATCCTCAGGGTATGTGCGGTGTTGCTCAGACCGCTGACTGTAAACAGGGATTGCCTGGACAGGAGTGTGCTGCTGTAAAGGTCAACACTCCCCTGAAGCTGCCCGTCGAGGAAGACATTTGCTATTCCAAAATCACGGTATTTTGGACCATACCAGGTCGCCTGCGTCCCTGTAAAGGCAAGGGTAGCAGAAGCGCCTGTTTCAATGGAAAATATAATGGTCCCGCCATAGGCACCTGAAGAAAACCACTGCCCGGTCGTGACCACAGCAGGATTTGTCTCCTCATATGTTGTCGTGGCATAGTATCCGGTCCCAACCAGTTGCAGGTTAGTCAGTGTCCCCCTGTCAAAATCAAGCAGATCTGCCTTCTGCGTAACAGAAGATGTCCCATCAACGAAGGTTATGTATGCACCGGCGTCCGGGTTCGGAACACCTACAATAAAGGCATACACTCCCACGGCAGGATCGGATGAACTGCTGTTTTTCCTGCCTGTGACCACAATCCTGAGGGTATGCTGTGTGTTGCTCAGACCACTGGCTGTAAAGAGGGTCTGCTGAGACTGGAGTGTGCTGCTGTACAAGTCAACGCTCCCCTGAAAGTTTCCATCCAGATAAACATCTGCAATTCCAAATGAATTGTATTTCGGCCCAATCCATGTCGCCTGCGTTCCTGTAAAGGTAAGGGTAACCGTAGCGCCTGTCTCTACAGAAAAAATATACCTTCCACCGGAAGGATTATATAACGTTGAAGAATACCACTGCCCGGTCTTGCTGACTACCGACGTATTATCTTCCTGATATGTTGTGTAATTATACCCACCTGTCCCGACCAGTTTGAGATTGGTCAGGGTACCCCTGTCGAAATCATTCAGGTCTGCTGTCTGAATTATGGAGGCAGGTTGAGGGAAAATAGAAAGCTCTCCGGCTATTGAGGTACTTACATATGGGTCCTTACTGTAAAATTTGGTCCATCCGGTTTGTCCACCAGGATGGACTGCAGTGGCAGAGGTATCAGCTCCTCCTGTCCAGTCGCTCTGGACCCAGTTATAATTGGAGGCATAAAGGGACCCAGGTGTACATAACAGAATAAGGGTCAAAATTTGCACTATAAATGCCTTTGCCTTATCTCTCATGTCTGTATCCATTTATAAGATAAGTATTGCAAATAACATGCCCCCTTTCCAGCTCATCTCAACTGATACGGGTTACTTTCTACCCTCCCTGGGTGTGTCAAGTGCAGCCAACCGCTGTTCTGCAAGTTTGACAAAGTTTTCTGTCTGAGGCCTTTTTGAGGCCCTCTCCCTGACGATCTTGTATTGCCTGGATGCCAGATCTCTTTTCCCCTGGGCCTCATAGACCCTGGCCAGGTTAAAGTAGGTTGGGTAGTAATCCGGGTTTCGCTTTATAGATGCCCCAAATGCCTGGATCGCCCTGTCAAAATTCTTCATGTTCGCATAAATCGTCCCTGCATTGTTGAACACCTGGTAGGAGGCGGGATCCTTCTTGCCCACCTCATGATACACCTGCAGCGCCTTTTCCAGCCTCCCCATCCTCTGGTAGGTCACCCCAAGTGAATACATTACATCCACACGGTCAGGGGCAAGCTTCAATGTCCTCTCAAAGGACTCAACTGCCTTATCATAATCCTGTGCCCTCATATAGGATAAAGACAAACCATAGTTGGCTGCAAAAGCGTCTGGTTTTGCACTTACACTTTTCTGGAACTCTTTAATGGCCTGCCCATAATTCCCTGCCTTAAAGAAATCCTCACCCATCTTCTGATGTTTGGTGTAATAATTCGGGTCAGACTTCTCCATATACTTAAAGACATAAATCCCAGCCGGGATAACCACCAGCAACGCCACAAACAAAATCACAATATACTTCCAGGGCAGGCGTCTGCTCAGGGAAGGTCCACCCTCCAGGTTCTCCCCAGACCCGCGGGCCTGTTGAATAATTTCCTCTCCTGCAGTGTCATCCCTGTCCATGCCTTCTCTAATTTCCGGACTCTTGTCGTCCATTTTCCCTTCTCCTTGCCTTAATGTTATATTGTTTCAGTCTTTCGAGGCGTATGCCTGCCTCGCTGGAAAGGTCCCCTTCATCTCCATGCGCATTTTCCGCCACTATGCGATATTGTTCAGCCGCCTCCTCCTTTTTGCCGGATTCCTCCAGCAGCATCCCGAGGTTAAACCGTGAATACAGGTCGCCGGCAGATAAAGAAATGGCCTGTTTATAGGCATGGACTGCCTCTTCAAGCCTGCCCTCTTTAGTATACAGGACACCCATGTTGTAATAGGCTTTATAATATCCGGGGTTTAATCTCGCAGCCTCCCTGAAATGCTTCTCAGAAAGATCAAGCCGGTCCATCCGGAAATAGGCCACAGCAAGATCATGATGAGTCTCTGCCTTAAAATAAAACGCCCTGAGGGCCTTCTCAAATTCCTGAGCCGCCATATCCCAGTTCTTCCGGGTCATATAGATCCTTGCCATAGCATCGTGTACAATAAAGTTGTCCTCCCCCCCTAATATCAGCGCCTTTTGAAATGCATCAAATGCATCATTATACATTCCCCGCCAATGGTATGCAACCCCTAACGCCGTGTACCCCAGAGGAGATTGAGGTTCCTTTTGGACTGTGTCCCTCCATAAGGTCAGGTCATCCTTCCAAACCCTGTTCCGCTGGATAACGAGCGCCGAATATATGACGATCAGAAAGACAAGAAGAACGACCCCGGTCTTCCCCCGCATTTTTTTATCAAGCTCTCCTATGGCTATGCCTGCCAATACCACAAAACTGACACAGGCAAGATATCCCCTGTTTTCCTGAAAGATGGCATTCAACGGAATGATCGTGGTAGGCAATAGAACAATGAAAAACCACAACATAAAAAATGAGATATTCTTAAGCAAACGGGAAGAGGAGCGCAGAAGGAGTATCGCAATAATAGTATAAACTGTAAGGAGAATGGCAGAAGAGATCACTGGAAAAGACCAGAAGGTCCTGAGTATCTCTACATGGTGGACCGGGGTCAGGTGAAGCGGGATCAGGAACAGCTTCCAGTGCAGGATAAGGACAGGCAGGGAGGTCAATATCTGTGAAAATATGTCACGCTTGAAATGTGGCAGCACTCCGCCGGGAGAATAAAACCACATGACAACATATGGGATCACAAATATTATAACAAAGGGGAGATAGGGGATGTATGTGCGCCAGTTAAATAAAATCCGGAGCGCTGAATGCCGGGCATCAGGTTCAGAATACCGGTTTTTTTTAAAATACAGATCATATAGCCATAGCACAATGGGCAGAGTTATTACAATCTCTTTACTCAGCATGCCGAGTATAAAGACAAGGAGGGAGGCTGCGTAGTAAATTCCCCTTTCCCCCACTTTGTTAACGGTGGAAAAAGGGGGAATATTCCTGAACATTACCCAGCAGTAGAAGCCGAGCAGGTAGAAGAACCCGCTCATCACACTGAACCGTGCGGTAATGTAATTCACCGCCTCGGAGTTAAACGGGTGGACAAGAAAGATGAGACCGGCTGCCAGCGGGGTCAATATTCCCCCGGACCCTGCCCCCCCCAACATGGCCTGCAGGATCAGAAAGACCAGAAATGCCGACCCTGCATGAAAGGCCAGATTTCCTATGTGATAGCCTGCTGTATTCAGGCCGCCCATGGCATAATTGATGGCATAACTTGACACAACCACGGGCCGGTAATGTACGGCTTCATACGGGTTCGCCCCTATCATCCCGGATTTTATGAAAAAGAGCGGCAGGTTTTTAAGCGTCCTGATGTTCCCATTATCCTGCACAATATTCTGATCATCATACTGGAAAGGATTGTCAAGGCTGTTCCAGTAGATTCCTGTTCCGATCAGGAAAAACAGACATAAAACGAGCAGATTAAAATACCAGGCTCTTTTTTTCCATTCCACCTCAGGCTTCATTGTGACGTTAATTCCTTAATCCGTCTCCGGGCATATTCTATGGACTTGTCCACTGGATTTTGTCCCGTATTCTCCTTATCCTCTTCAGGCAGGAGGGTTTGATGTCTGAGCCGGGCCGAGCCAAGCCGGACAGCTTCCTGGTACTGCATAATCGCCTCGCTGGTCCTGCCTGTTTTCTCAAATATCATACCAAGCTCAACCCGTGCCACAATATATCCCGGTTGAAGACTTAAAGCCTCCTCAAGCAGGTCAACCGCCTCACCCAATCTCCCCATCTCTGCGATCACCCTGGCAAGGTGGTAATAAAAGGACGGGTCATCACTGCGTAACTTCAATGCCTCCATGAGAGAGGACTCGGCGCGTTCCATATCACCCTTCTTTATGTAGACCATGGCGAGGTCCTTCCAGATGTATGCCTGGATGGGGTCTGCTTCAACGGCCTTTTTGTAATTAAGTACAGCCTGATCCAGGTCACCGAAGACCTCATATATCTGGCCAAGATGAAGCCAGAGAGAGGCATTATCAGGGTCCACAGAGATCCCCTTCTTCGCTGTTTCAAGCGAGAGGAAGAAGTCACGCCGCTCTTTGTAGACCCCTGCCAGTCCTGCATATGCATCGCTTGTGGCAGGCGCCTTCTCAACAGTGTCTTTCCACAAGACGAGGTCGTCTCCCCATACCCTGTTACGACTGACCGTAGCAGCAGAGTAGCTTAGCATCAGGATGAGTATCGCACAGGCAGTGATCTTCCAGCCAGCCTTTCTATGCAACAATTCCATGAACAGACCTGCAATTACTGCAAAGCAGACAACGGTCAGATACCCCCTGTTCTCCTGAAAAATAATATTAAGTGGAATGATGGTCGTAGGCAGGAGGACAATAATAAACCAGAGCATGAAGAAAGAGATAATGCGCCACCTGAGCTCTTTAAGAAACGCCAGATAGAGTGACATGCCTGTATAAATGAGTAACAGCAATCCTGAAAGCATTACTGTCCAGGTTACAGTACGGTAGATCTCTGCATCATGCATCAGGCTCAGCCCCCCTGGCCAGAGGAAAAATTTCCAGTGTGCAACCAGCACAGGCAGTTCTGTAAATAACTGGGTCCACAGATCCCGTGTAAAATGCGGGACGACTTTGCCAAATGAAGAACCCCTTATGATCAGGTATGGAACTGCAACGATAAGTATAAAAGGGAGATAGGGGATAAAACCGCGCCAGTTAAGTAATTTGCGGAATACAGATTCAGTGGTACGGAGTGGATGAACAAAACAGAGATCATACATCCATAGCACAACAGGCAGGGTAATCGCCACCTCCTTGGATAGCATCCCCCCTGCAAAGGCAAGGAGAGAGACCGCATAAAACCGTGCAGCCCCTGCCTTCCTGAACCTCACCCAGCAGTAAAATCCGAGCAGGTAGAAAAAACCGCTCATCAGACTGGACCTGGCTGTAATATAGTTCACGGCTTCTGAATTGAAGGGGTGGACAAGGAATATCAGTCCGGCAGCAAGCGACGCCCATAATGCCCCAATGCCGGCAACCTCTTCCTTTCTCCCTGACCCTCGACCGGGAATGGCAATGGCGGGGGTTAACATAGACTGCACGATCAGAAATATCAGAAATGCGGACCCGGCATGAAAGGCCAGGTTGACGAGATGATAACCCACAGGATCAAGACCGCCCGCTGCATAATTTACTGCATAGCTCAATACAACGAGAGGCCTGTAATGGCCTGCCTCTGATGGGAGCCAGGTGGCAGTAGCTGTCCGTGGATCTGTAAAAAACCTGGGAATATTGCTTAGGGTCCGGATGTTCTTATTCCCCACCACAGTCACTGCATCATCGTAGTGAAAAGGGTTTGAGAGACTATTGCCGTAGACAGCAACACCAATGACCAGAAACAGACAGAGTATCCATGCTGTGCTTTTCACCTGAAAATGCTCCTATTCACCCGTCATTCCCACGCAACCTGTGCCCGCAGGATTTTTCACCCGTCATTCCCACGCAAGTGGGAATCCAGAATCTGGCCCCGGTCTGGATTCCCGCTTACGCGGGAATGACGTTTTCATGAACCCTGGTAAGCCCTGAGCTGTGAGCTTGTCGAACAGTCGAAGGGCTCATGACGGTTCACCTGAAAATGCTCCTATTCACCCGTCATTCCCACGCAACCTGTCCCTGCAAGATTTTTCACCCCGTCATTCCCACGCAACCTGTGCCCGCATGATTTCACCCGTCATTCCCACGCAAGTGGGAATCCAGAATCTGGCCACGGTCTGGATTCCCGCTTTCGCGGGAATGACGTTTTCATGAACCCTGGTAAGCCCTGAGCTGTGAGCTTGTCGAACAGTCGAAGGGCTCATGACAGTTCACCTGAAAACGCTCCTGTCTACGTGTTCATAGAACAATTATCACCGCCCATGCCTTTCTTCCTCAAGGATTTTTATTCGCTCTAAAAATGACTGGTTCGCAGGAGTCCTCACTGCCGCCTCCCTGTAGATTTTTATCGCCATACCAGGATTGCCTTCTTTCTCATAGATCATCCCAAGACTATAGTATGCAGGCATATAGTCCGGATTAATTTTTATCGTGTCCGTATACACCTCTTTAGCTGATTCCATATCTCCTTCCATCACATATATCGTCCCAAGGTTATACCTTGACTTATCATAACCGGGATTTAGTTCCAGTGCAGTCTTATAGTACCCCGCAGCACGCATCAGGTCCCCGTTTTTTTGATAAATAAGCCCGAGATTGTGATAGGTCCTGAAGTCAGAGGGGGCCAGCTCAAGCACCTTTTTGTATGAATCTATCGCTGCTGCCGTCTCATTCTGCTGCTGGTATATGACTCCGAGATTGTAATAGGGCCGGGAATCCCCCGGGGCAAGCGCCATGACAACAGAATACTCTTTTACAGCCATCTCAAGGCTTCCCATTTGCTGATATACACTCCCCAGATTATAATGAATATTGAGCGGATCAATGCCGGACTCAGGGTTTGCAAGTTCCAGCGCCCTGTGAAATCTCTCTACAGCAAGGTCATTTTCTCCCTGCCTTGCAAGGGCGGTACCCAGATTACTGAAGGCCCGGGGAGATTCCGGCGACTTTGCCGCTGCATCGCCCCAGAGGGTCAGCCCGTCCCTCCAGATACTGTTTCTGTATATTGTTGCACTGCCATAAACAAGCAGGAGTATGATGAGCACGGCCAAAGAGAGCCGCCACTTTTTTAATGAAGGCGTTTCAAGTTTACTCAGCAAGACACCTGCAAGCACGGCAAAGGTCACTATTGCAAGATACCCCCTGTTTTCCTGTAATATCGCATTTAACGGTATCACTGTGGTAGGGAGCATTACCACAAAAAACCATATCACAAAGAAAGACACCATCTTCCATTCTCTGGCCTTCGATCTGTATAATATTATGGCCGCAGCCAGGAATAAGACAAGAACGGCGGCAGAACCTATTACAGGCAGGACAAAAAAGGTTTTATATATCCCGGCATAGTGATCAACATTAAGACCGGCCGGAAAGATGAAGAGTTTCAGATATTTTACCAGCACAGGCAATTCTGTGAAAATCTGAGTCCCTATTCCCCGTCTGAAATGTGTAAGGATCCCTCCAAAGGAAGATGCCCTCATGATCAGATAGGGGACAGCCACAATGAGTATAAAGGGGGCATAGGGAATATATGTTCGCCAGTCAAACAAAGAACGGGAAGAGGAATCCGGAACTTTCGGAAAATAAAGGTCGTATAGCCACAATATAACAGGCAGGGTGATAACTATCTCTTTACTCAACATACCTCCCATAAAGGCAAGGAAGCAGGCCATATAAAATACGCCGGCCCCTGCCTCTCTGTATCTCACCCAGCAGTAAAAACCGAGAAGATAGAAAAATCCGCTCATCACACTGGACCGGGCAGTAATGTAATTCACCACCTCTGAGTTGAAGGGGTGGACAAGGAATATGAGCCCGGCAGCCAGAGACGCCCATACCGCCGCATTACGCATGCCCATGCCATGTTTCGCTCCCCCTTCACCGGAGAGGGACAGGGCCGGGGTTAACATGGATTTTACGATCAGGAATATCAAAAACGCTGACCCGGCATGAAAACCCAGATTGACAAGGTGATAGCCTGCAGGATTAAGACCTCCGACAGCATAATTAATGGCATAGCTCGTCACGACTAACGGACGGTAGTGGCCCACCATGGAAGGATTCGAGGATAATGTCTTCGGATTCGTAAAAAAGTGCGGAAGGTTACTGAGCAACCGGATATTACGGTTTTCTTCAATGTACGGCTGATCATCATAGTGAAACGGGTTGCCAAGGCTGTTCATATAGATCAACATGCCCGTCATAAGAAGCAGGCAAAAGATCCAGACATCCGGATGTCTCCGTTTCCCTATCCATTCCAGTCCTGGTTTCATGGTAATATCATTCCCTGTCCCATGTTACTGGCCCATCAGCTCCAGCCTTTTACGGGCCTCCCGGACAATCGCTTCGTCCCCTTCTCCGCCATGTTCCACTATCTGCATATAGTACTGCCTCGCCTCCTCTTTCCTGCCTGTCCCTTCCAATAAGGTGCCAAGAAAGAAACGTGGCAGGAGTTGTTCCGGAGAAACAGAGAGCGCCCTGCTAAATGTCTGAATGGCTTCATCAATCCTTCCGTCTCTTGAGTATAAAATCCCCAGTTTGACATAAGGCCGGTAATAATCCTGATCCAGTCTCAGGGCCTCTTTGTACTCTCTCTCTGCAAGATCTGGTTTTTCCAGTTTATCGTATACGATCCCCAGGTTAAAGTGATTCTGTGCCTTATAACTGTTCCCCTGGATAGCCTTTTCAAGCTCCTCTGCAGCCATCGTCCATCTCTCCTGGGCCATGTAGACCATCCCCAGATTCTCGTGGGCAAAATAGTTGCCCTCTCCTCCAAGCGTAAGGGCCTTTTCAGACGCCCCGACAGCCTGAGGATACAATCCTGCATTCCTGTAGGCAAAACCCAGTGCAGTATAAACCTCAGGGGAAAGCGGGGCCTTTTTAACTGCATCAGACCACAGGCTCAGCTCGTCTTTCCATACCGTGTTCCGGTGGAGTGTCACCACGGAATAGACAGCAGACAGCGCTGCAAGTGCAAGTACGGCCTGCCGCCAACCCCTTTTCCTCCGGAGCTCTTCTATAGACACCCCTGCAACAACAGTAAAACTCATCACAGCCAGATATCCCCTGTTCTCCTGGAACACGGCATTCAGAGGGATAACAATCACAGGCAGGAGAACGATAAAAAACCATACAAGAAAAAAGGAGACTACCCTCCATGTATGCATGGATGTCCGAAAAAGGAACATGGCAACAGCAAGATAGATCAGGATAATCAGTGCAGAAGAAAGCACTGGAAATAACCAGAAGCCTGTATACAGCTCTACATGGTGGAATACGGTCAGCGGGATTGGAATCAAAAACATCTGCAGGTGCTTTATTAAGACAGGCAATTCCGTAAATATCTGAGTCCCCATATCCCGCGTAAAATGCGGGAGGACCCTGCCAAAAGAGGACATGCGCATATACAGATACGGCGCTGTCACGAGTAATACAAAAGGGATATAGGGTACGTATGTACGCCAGTTAAATAAAAAGCCGGGTACGGACCCTGGTGAGCGAACCCCGGAGGACCGGATGTCCTTAAAATAAAGATCGTAGAGGAAAAAAACGATGGGCAGAGTTATTACCATCTCTTTACTCAGCATGCCTGCTGCAAAGGCAAGGAGAGAGGCGGTGTAGAAAACAACCTTTAACCCCACTTTGTTAAGAGGTGACCCGTCATGAGCCTCAGGCTCACAAATGGTCATGAAAACGTCATTCCCGCGTAGGCGGGAATCCAGATCGTTGGGCCTGGTTCTGGATTCCCACTCCCCGCTTAAATCCTGCGGGGACAGGTTCCGTGGGAATGACGGTTGAATAGGTGCATTTTCAGATGCAAAAGGGGGGCTATTCCTGAATCTCACCCAGCAGTAAAAGCCAAGGAGGTAGAATAATCCGCTCATCACACTGGACCTGGCAGTAATATAGTTCACAGCCTCGGAGTTGAATGGATGGACAAGAAAGATAAGACCGGCAGAAACCCCAGCCAGTCCCAAACGCCACCAGCCCCCTTCACCAGGGCTGGAAATGCCGGTTGTTAACATGGCCTGTACAATCAGAAATATCAGAAACGCGGACCCCACATGAAGTGCAAGATTAACAATATGATACCCCGCAGGATTGAGCCCTCCGATGGCATAATTAATCGCATAGCTCGTGATAACGAACGGGCGGTAATGGCCGGCCTCCTGCGGAAGAATAACAGCCGTAAGTAATTTGGGTTTTACAAAAAAGCGGGGGATATTGCCGAGTGTCCGTATATCCCTGTTATGCTCAATCGTTACCTGATCATCATACTGGAACGAATTGGAAAAGCTGTTAATATAAACAATTATTCCGATGCCTGCAAGCAGGCACAGGATTGCACCATTTGTTTGCAGCCATCTACTGGTCATTAGCGATTCCTTCACTGACACTGGTATTCATGCTTCTATTTTGATCTGCTGTTGCGGGCAAGACGTTGCGCGGCCTTCTGAACGATCATCTTCGCCAACCTTCTATCCTGACCTAATACGGAGGACCAGTGATCAGCGCCGCTGGAACTGATCCTGATAATCTCACGGTACTGCTCATCGGCCTCATCAGGTCTGCCGAGTTTTTCAAGCGTCTCACCCAGTTCGTATCTCGCCTGGAGATAGCCTGGATACAGGCGGATCGCCCTGATAAATTCCTCTCTGGCCTCCGCCAGTTTCTGACGCCCGGCCAGGACCACGGCAAGATTGTAATGGATGTTCGGCTGATCACCCCACTCCTCAGCCGCCTTCTTCAAATATATTTCTGTATGCTCAAGGTCCCCTTTCTGGCTGTATAGGATAGCAAGGTCATTCCAGATAGCGGCCCTTCCAGGATCAATCCTCAGGGCCATCTCATATTCTGTTATGGCCTGGTCCGTCTTCCCCAGCAACTGATAAGTCCGGCCAAGATTGACACGGATAAAATAACTGTTCGGGTCAATGGCAAGCCCTTTCTCTGCAGCCTCAGCAGACAGGAAGAGGTCTCCACGCTCCCTGTAGGCATTTGTAAGTCCTGCCCAGGCGAGACCTGAGCGGGGCGCCTTTTCCACAGTGTCCTTCCATAGCAAGACACTGTCCCCCCAGACCATATTGCGGGAAATAGTTAATGTCCCATACACAACAATCAGAACTGCCAGTA